>JAILAS010000001.1 GCA_024681495.1 Eubacterium sp.
CAAGTCCAGTAACGTAACCATCTCCGACGGAACCATTAACATGAACTACACCGCCGACGACGGAATCAAGGACAAGGGAGTCACCGAGCTCGCAGATGCCGCCGATTCCAACGGAACCACCTGGGCTCTGGAGTATACCGATGACACCGGCATTGTTACGATATCGGGCGGACTCATCACCATGACCAAGACCTACGGCGACGGCATCCAGGCGCACGACTTCGTGATGAGCGGCGGACAGGTTAACATAACTACATACTATGAGAATGCAGGTCTGAATTACTACAATAAGTCTCTCAGCACCTACAACACGCTCACCGTTCAGGAGAGCCAGAGCAGTAAGACCAAGACCGAGACCGTCAGCGTAGACACCGGCGGACACAAGGGTATAAAGGCCGGAAACAAGGCCGAGAGCTGGACGTATGCTTCCGTGTCCGATGACTCCGATTATTCGACGGAATACACCTATTACACCGAGGCCTCCGGCGGCATCGAAATCTCCGGCGGAACCATCGTGATAGACACCACGAACACCGGCGTTAAGTACAATTCTTCGAGCAACAGCAGCTCGGGCAACACTACTGTGGCGGCGGACAGCAAGGTCATCATCGGAGCGCCCGAGGATGGCATGAAGAGCCAGAACGACCTGACCATCTCGGGCGGAGCGAAGCTTAAGATTAATTCAGTAGACGATGGTATATCTGCCGCAGGAACTCTCACCATCACGGGAGAGGAGACCGTCGTAGATATTCAGCAGGCCTTCGAGGGCATCGAGGCATCAGTTATCCTCGTAGGCGAGGAGGATGCCACCACGTCCACCGGACCTTATGTGAGCGTATACAGCATGGACGACGGAATCAATGCCTCCGGTTATGACTCCATCACTACGACCTACGTGGACGACGACGAGGAGCAGTACACCGAGGTTAAGAAGTCCACCTCCGGCAGCCACTCGTTCACCAACTACAGCGGTACGGTGGTCGTTATGATAGGCGACGACGCGAGCCACAGCTACAGCCTCTACGTGACGGACGGACAGGGCGTTGTGGATGACAATTCCACTGTAACCGGCAGTTACAGCGCCGACGGAGACGGCATCGACTGCAACGGCTCCCTCTACATCAAGGGTGGCACCACTGTGGTTTGGGGTCCCTCCTCGAACGACAACGACGGCCTCGACGCAGATGACAACAACATCATCTACTCGGGAGCTACTGTACTCGTGGCAGGAGGCTCGGGCATGGGCGGTTCGCCTTCGCTCAGCGGCACATACGGCGTAAGCTACTCGTCCTCCGTTTCCTCGGGCACGGCGTTCGCGGTAGAGGACGGATCCGGCAGTGTGCTGGTGGCCGCATTGGCCCCCAAGGCGGTCAGCTCGATACTCTTCGTATCGCCCGACCTGACCAGCGGAACGAGCTATTCGCTCTACACGGGCGGAACCGTGTCAGGCCTTGTGAATTCCAATTCCTCGCATGACTGCAGGTACTCCACCTACAGTGGAGGAACTTCCTCGGCGACGGCGACTGCTTCGTCATCCGCCTCGTCGGGCAATAACAGCGGTCCGGGTAACAACATGCCGGGCAGAAACTAAATCAATACTTCGGGCGGGCACCTTTTGGGTGCCCGCTTTCTTTATTTTAGAGACGATTCGGGTTATTATAGATATGTGGTGCGGGCGCGGCCCGCGTTAATAAGTTTGTAAGCAGCGAAGCGCCGGCGCTTTGCTTTGGATGGTGTCCCCGCCCGGGGGACGGGAAGGTTTTACTGTATGAAGATTATTCACTGCTCCGATCTGCATCTGGATTCGCCCATGGTCACGTCGCTCGACGCCAACAAGCGGAGGCAGAGGCGTGGAGAATTGCTCGAGACGTTCGGAAGGATGGTGGATTACGCGGAGTCTAACGGGGTGCGCGCTGTCCTCGTCTGCGGGGATCTGTTCGACGTAAAGGCCCCGTCAGCCGCGGCGCGCCGCTTTGTCAGGGACGAGATCGCATCCCACGGGGACATCCGGTTCTTCTATATAAAAGGCAACCACGACTCTCTGGGGTTAGCGGATGTCGGGGCCGGGCGCCCCGACAATCTGGTCACATTTTCGGACAGGTGGGAGAGTCACAGGATTCACGATGAGTCCGGCTTCGACGTGGTAATATCCGGGGTGGAGGCCGGAGCGGACGGCGGATTCGATCCGGATCTGCCGGAATGGTCGGGCGATGATAAAAACATCGTCATGCTCCACGGACAGCTTTCGGACTACCCGTCCGCTGAGAAGGCGGAGATAATAGACCTGGGCGCGTACAGGAATCGACACATTGACTATCTGGCTCTGGGACACATCCACGAGTTCCGTCGGGGCGAGCTTTCCCCGGGCGGCGTTTGGTGCTACAGCGGATGTCTCGAGGGACGCGGCTTCGATGAGTGCGGCCCGAAGGGGTTCGTTCTGCTCGACGTGGGCGAAGGTTCGGTGGAGACGGAGTTTATTCCCTTCGCCAAAAGAGGTATACATAATATCGAGGTGGATGCCACGGGGGCAGAGGACATGACCGAGATCTCCGAGAGGGCGGCGCTGGCGCTGGCAGGCTCCGGGGCGACCGCCGATGACCTGGTGAAGGTCAGCATTGTCGGCGAGGTCCCTGTCGAGTGCGAGGTGGACCTGCGAAGGCTGGAGATAGCGTTTTCGAGGAATTACTACGCCTTCAGGGCGAAGGACGCCACCCGGATCGGGGTGGACTACGACAGTTACGAGAAGGACGCGTCGCTTAAGGGCGAATTCGTGAGGCTTATCGAGGCCGACACCTCCCTTTCCGACGACGAGAAGGCGAGGGTGGTGCGCATGGGCATCGCCGCGCTTTCTTTGGAGGGACCCGCATTATGATTATAGAATCGGTACACGTCGAAAACTTCGGGAAGCTTAAGGACTTCGACTACTCGTTCAAGCCCGGCCTGAACAGGCTGGTGTATCGGAACGGGTGGGGCAAGTCCACGCTCCTGGCGTTCATGCGCGTCATGCTCTATGGCTTCGAGAACGAGGGCAAGCGCAGCGAGGTCGACAACGAGCGAAAGCGCTTTAAGCCCTGGCAGGGCGGAGTCTACGGCGGAAGCATGGTATTCGCGACCGGTGGCAGGCGATACAGGATCGAGAAGATATTCGGGGCCAGGGCCTCGGAGGACAGCTTCACGCTCTACGACGCGGATACGGGGATAGAGTCCGGCGACTACGCGGACCCCGTCGGAGAGGCACTTTTCGGCATAGACTCCCTGTCGTTTGCGAGGAGCGTTTTTATCGGGCAGCAGGCCGTGCCCACAGATATGACCGACGGGATAGGCGCGCAGATAGGAAACCTCTCCCACATGGCCGATGACCTGGGTGCATTCGAGAAGGCGATGGACCGCCTCAGGGAGGTGAAGAACGCCTGCACTCCGTCCCGAAAGACCAGTGACTATCGCGTCCTTAAGGATAAAATTTCCCGCGACGAGCTGGAGCTCTCGCGCAGGAAGGAGCTCGAGGAGAGGCTTGCCGCCTGCGAGGAGGAGCTTTCCGCCTGCGCCGAGAGGGAGAGACAGAGGGGCTTCGCCCGCGAGGACATAGCGGAGCGACGCCGGTTTCTGGCGGAGCGCAAGGCTCTTTTGGTAAAGGCGGCGCAGTATCGTGAGCTCAGGGCGGAGGCGTCGGCCCTGGAGTGGGCGCGCACAGATGCCGGGCTGCCCGCCGCGGAGGAGCTGCAGCGGTGGACCGATGCCTACGAAGTCTATAAGTCAAAGCTGGTGGAGATCAAGGGTGTCGACGCCGAAATCAAGAGATGCTCGGGGAGGGTGGAGGCCCTGAAGGGCGCCACATTGGCGGACGGGGAGGAAACCCCCGAAAAGCCGAAGAAGACCGGGCTGGTTCCGATGGGCGGCGCGTGCCTGGTGCTTGGCCTGGCTCTTTTGGGGGCAGGTGCGTACTTTCATATAGGAAAGATTTCCGATGAGGGAATGCTGGCGTGTATTGCCTCCGGGGCGGCGCTTGCGATATTCGGGATAATCTCGGTGATTCGCGGATTGTTCTCCAATATGAACGCCGAACTCGAGTACAATGAGGCGGTCCGGGAGATTGAGGAGGCCGCGCGTAAGACGGAGATGGATAAGAAGGCGCTGGAGGTAGAGTCGCTCTGCCTCGACGACCTCTACAACAGGAGGGACAGGCTGGTCGGCGAAAACGGTGAGACGCTCAGGAAGCTCGGCGAGTTTCTCGCGGCGTACGGAGGGCAGGCCGCGGCAGAAGACGGGGCGGTCGTGCGCGAGGATGAGGCGCTTTCCGCGCTCAGACAGAGAATCTGGGAGCGGGACAGGGCGCGCGGGGATCTTGGCAGGCTCGAGGAGAAGATGAAGAGGTTTGAGGAGGTCGGCGACGCCGGGGAACTGCTCGCGATGGAGGAGGACGCCGGGGACGGAACTGACCCGGACGAGGAGCTGCGGCGGCTGGACGAGGAGTCCGCTGATGATGTCAGGCGCGCTAAGGAGGCAGAGGATGCGTCCAACGCGATTCGCGAGGAGCTGGGCGCGCTCGGCGAGCTGGCGGAGGTGAACGCCTCGGACCGCGAAAGGCTCGCCGAAATGGAGCGGAGGTATCAGACCGCATTTACCACCGAGGAGTTCCTGAACCGCGCCAGAGACAGCTTCTGTTCAGAATACATGGAGCCCGTCAAGGCCGGGTTTGACAGGTACTACAGCGTCTTCGACGACGGGGATGCCACGAACTGGGAGCTGGATGCGAGGCTGTCGCTTGCGTACAGGGCCGAAGGCGCGAACAGGGACACGGCGCTTCTGAGCGAGGGGCGAAAGGACGTGGCGGGCCTCTGCAGGCGAATTTCCTTTGCGGATGCGATGTACGACGGGGATAAGCCTCCGTTCTTTATGGATGACCCGGCCGTCAATATGGACGACGACAATGCCCGGGCGGCCGTGAAGGTGGTGGATATGCTGTCAGCAGACCGTCAGGTCATATGGTTTTCATGCACTTTTAGAGGGTGAAATTCGGGCGTGTTGTGCAACTTTCACAACAAGTAGTGCAATTGGTTGGCGAAAAAGACGGATTATGCCCAAAAAATATAAAAAGAAAATAAACTATTTCTAAAAAAAAATAACTTTTTTATAAAAAAAGATACTTGAACGATTTCTCCAAAAATGAAATAATGCGTATGGTAACAGTAAATTACTTTATGTTAGGAGGAGAAATTTTATGTTCAAAGGAAAGTTTGGTCGCTATGCGATCACGTTCTGCATCCTCGGTGTTGTATACATGTTCATGTATTCCGGACTGCAGAATGACCAGATTAACATCATCTATCAGTTCAGCGCATGGACCAATGAGGTTTGTGTTGCTCCGTTGACCGCAGCAAACGTTGTTTCCATCGCGCTGTCATTCGTTTACGGATCACTCTTCATCAAGTTTGGTCCCAAGAAGACCGTTATCCCCTGCATCCTGCTTTCTGCTCTTGGTTGCGTGGGTATCGCTCTTGCAAACGGTCTTGCATCTTCTGTTGAGGGTCTTACAGCCGCTACTCAGGCTGCAGACAGTACAGAGGTTGTAGGTAGCTACGCACTGTATGCTGCCAGCCTGTTCCTTATCCGTTGCACCATCATGTGCTGCCAGCTCGCTGGTTTCATGTTCGCAACGAACTGGTTCATCCGCTACAGAGGTCGTGTACTTGGTATCATCACCCTTGGTTCACCCCTCTTCACCGTAGTTGGTACTTCCGTAATGTCTTCTTTCATCACCAAGTATCTCGGTGGCGATTATCGTCCCTTCTACGTTGGTGTTGCTATTATCCTTGTTCTTATCGCTCTTATCACTGCAGTTATGATTGCTGATAAGCCCGAGGACGTTGGCCTCTATCCCGATGGCGAGGATCACGCTCCCGCATCTGAGGATGAGGGCGCTGAGGAAGGCCAGGCTACTCTTGGTGAGGTTCTTAAGAACTCCAAGACCTGGATCATGATCATCAACTTCGGTTGCTTCAACTTCATCATCAACGCTTGCATGGCTTCCATGGTTGTTTGGTTCATTCACCTTGCAATGACCAACCAGGAGATCGTTGCTCAGACAATGGCTGGTCCCCTTCAGGGAATCCTTGGTGATGCTTACGCTACCGCAGCAGGTGGAGACCCCGTTACCGCACTTGGTATGCTTCCTAACGTTCTCTTCATCGCATGCGCAGTTAAGTGGCTTTCCATGGGTGCTATCCTTGGTATCCCCATGTCCTTCGTCTTCGGTGTGATCGATGATAAGCTTGGTACTCCTATCGCCTGCATCTGCCTCGGCGTTACTGAGTTCCTTCCCATCATCGGACTTATCGCACAGAAGAATGCAGTAGCTACGACCGGTACTTGCAACGTTCCCATGCTCATCCTTTGGGGCTTCGGTGTTGCCTGCATGACCGGTGGTGTACCTACCATGAACCCCGCTTCTGTAGGTTACGCATTCGGACGTCGTGAGTATGCAACCGCTTCTCGTGTTGTACTTACTCTTCAGCTTATCCCGATGGCATTTTCCGCTCAGATCATGGCTGCACTCATCAACGGCAGCAACGACATGATGGGCTGGTACCTCTGCATCGCAATCGTTATCGTTGGTATCATCTTCTGCATACCGATGTTCAGCTGGGGCGATGCTATGGCTGCCGATCGTAAATAGTAGAGTTATTTCAGAAAAGAAATATAAAGTATTTACTGTAAAAAGCGGAAAAGGGTGTCCTTCGGGGCGCCCTTTTCAGATGTCGAAAACTCTCCCGCCGCACTCCGGCGGGAGAAGGTTTATACCTCCCTCGGGGCGCTGAAATTCTGCTGTGTGCGTGGGTACGATTGTGTGGTATAATAGCGACATTATGAGCAAAGATTTAGAGATACTTATCACAAACGACGACGGAATAGACAGCGAGGGCATCAGGCTCCTCGCGCAGGAAGCCAGAGCGTTCGGTAAAGTGACCGTAGTGGCGCCCGCCTCTCAGTGCAGCGGCATGTCGCATCACGTCACTTTCGACAGGGATCTGGAGCTTAGGCGCATCGACTTCGAGGTGGACGGAGTGGAGGCATACACATTGGATGCCACGCCGGCAGACTGCGTCAGGGCATCGTTTCTGGGCATGGCGCGGCAGCTCCCCGACGTGGTCCTCTCGGGCATAAATGACGGTGCCAACGTGGGATGTGACATCCTTTATTCCGGTACCATCGGAGCCGGCATGGAGGCGCTTCTCTACAACGTGAAGACCATCTGCTTCTCCACCATGAGGGGCGGCACCGACGAGGTGACTCGCCACTACCTCGGGCCGATTCTCGGGGAACTTCTGGATAAGCCCCGGATCGACAAGGAGCTGTGGAATGTCAACTTCCCGGCCTGCCCGCTCGACGAGTGCAAGGGCGTCCTTTACGATCGCGTGCCTGACAGGAAGCCCCTTCTCGACGACTTCTATGAGACCATCCCCGTGGGGGACGACGTCTTTAAAATCAAGCTACACACGAAACTGGAGGAGTCTCCCGAGCCGGGTAGCGACATGGATGCGCTCTACCGCGGTTATGTGGCTATCGGAACCGTTAGAAATCTTGTGATGAAATAGGATCGGTGAAGAAAAAGAATATTGTTTTAGAGTAAGTGACCCGGGACTTTTGTCCCGGGTTTTTGCATGGTTTTGCGTGGGGATTGAGGGTTGTTTTATTCTGATTAGAGCACGGACTGGATTGTGAGATCCGGGTACTGTGCCAGGTCCAGGAAGGTGCCGTCCTGCAGCGCCACAACGGGTCGCGAGAACCGGTGCTGGTTCAGGATGGCGATGTCGGCGGTGCGGCCGTCGCTCAGGATTACGCGGTTGTTCTGGTAGGTCTGCGCTATGTTCTTCAGGAAGGTCATGAGGAACTGCGTGTTGTAGCGCGCGATGCCCTCCTTCTCGAAGGTGTCGATTACCTCGAAGGGGCACAGCGCGGAGCGGTAGCTTCGCTTGGCCGTGGTGGCGTCGTAGACGTCGGCTATGGCTATGATCTGCGAGAAGGGGTGAACCTCGGGCGTGGTGCGGTGGAAGGGATATCCGAGCCCGTCGCTGCGCTCGTGGTGCATGAGGGCGGCCTTCTTCACGCGGGGATCCAGCTCGAGATTTTTGAGCATGTTGAATCCGTAGATGGTGTGCTTGCGCATTATGCCCAGCTCCTCCTCGGTGAGGCGTCCGGGCTTGTTGAGTATGCTGTCGGGGACCTGCATCTTGCCAACGTCGTGCATCATGCCGCAGATTCCGAGGCATATCTGGTCGGAAAGGGAGAACTTCATCCACTTGCCGAGAATGCGGGATATAATGGCGACGTCCAGGCAGTGCGTGTAGATGGGGTCGTCACCCGAGCGCACGTTGTGGAGCTTGTCGAACATGTCGAGGGTGGTGTTGTTCTCGTCGTAGAGTCTGTTAATTATGGACTGGATTTCGTCCTGAGTGACGCTTTCGCCGGCCTGGACGCGCTTGAAGAGCGCCTTGGTCTCGTTGATGGCGAACGCGTAGTTCATCTGGAATGTCTGGAATTCGGGAGTGCTGCGGACGGTCTGCTGATGGGCCGGCGATGCGGTTACTCCATCGGGAATGGGATCGCTGAGGGACCTGTGCATCTTCTGGCCGGTGGGCGATGCGACATCGATGGTCTTTGAGGCCAGCGATGGCTTTTCTTCATAAGTCTTTTCGACTGCGGCCACGGCCTTTTCGATCTCTTCGGCCGACAATATGTCGTCCACGAAGACGGTGTCGGATCCAAAGGCGGATTTGTCGATTCCCGGGTCGGCGTCGCCTTCGATCTCGATCTCGTCAATACCATAAAAGCGCAGACGACTAATGGTGCCGTGGTCGAGAACCATACCTTTCTCGTAGAGCACCTGTCCGCGCTTGGTGTTTATGTCGGCGGCGGTAATCATACCGGCCTTTAACTGCGTAATATTAACTTTTGCCATATTAGTTCATACTTTCTTCAATCACGGAGAGAATCCGCGCATGAGATCTTTTCTTATTAACATAACACTCCACTATCAGTATAAAAAGTGAGGTTGCGAAAGTCAAGAAAATTAGGTATCATATTCATTAGCTTATACTCAGAATCAAGGGGAGATTGGGACTTTTCCGAATTTTCCGAATTGAATCCGGACAGTACGTAGAATCGCGATCGCGGACGATTGATTCTGAATCATTTATACGTGAAAGGAAGGAAGATATGGAAAAAAGACTTTTTACTTCAGAGTCAGTCACAGAGGGACATCCCGATAAAATCTGCGATGCCATTTCCGATGCTATTCTGGACGCCTGCTACGAGCAGGATCCCATGAGCCGCGTGGCTTGTGAGACGGTTGCGTGCACCGGCTACATCATGGTCACGGGAGAGCTCACCACCAAGGCGGAGATCGACATCCCTTCTATTGTTAGACAGACGGTTATTGACATCGGATACGACAGCTCAGAGAAGGGCTTCGACGGTAATACCTGCGCGGTATTCGTCTCGCTCGATAAGCAGTCGCCCGATATCGCTATGGGAGTTGACAAGGCGCTCGAGGCCAGGGAGAGTCAGATGTCCGACGAGGAGCTCGAGGCCATCGGCGCGGGCGACCAGGGAATGATGTTCGGATATGCCACCGATGAGACCGAGGAGTACATGCCCTATCCCATCGAGTTGGCGCATAAGCTCAGCTACAAGCTTTCCGAGGTCAGGAAGGACGGCACATTGCCCTACCTTCGCGCGGATGGAAAGACCCAGGTCTCCATCGAGTACGACGAGGAAGGTAAGGCCAAGAGGCTTGAGGCCGTGGTCCTCTCGACCCAGCACGACGATAAGGTTACTCAGGAGCAGATTCACGAGGACATTAAGAAATACGTCTTCGATCCCGTAATTCCCAAGGAGCTGCTCGACGAAGACACTAAGATGTTTATCAATCCCACCGGCCGCTTCGTTATTGGCGGACCCCAGGGAGATGCAGGCCTCACGGGCCGTAAGATTATCGTGGACACGTACGGCGGATACGCCCGCCACGGCGGCGGAGCCTTCTCCGGTAAGGATTGCACCAAGGTAGACCGTTCGGCGGCATACGCAGCCCGCTACGTGGCTAAGAACCTCGTTGCTGCCGGATTGGCGCACAGGTGCGAGATCCAGCTTTCCTACGCCATTGGTGTTGCCAGACCCACCTCCATTATGGTGGACACGTTCGGCACGGGTGTGGTTTCAGACGAGAAGCTCGTGGAGATTGTCAGGGAGGAATTCGACCTGCGTCCCGCAGGCATCATCAAGATGATGGACCTCAGACGACCGATTTATCGTAAGACAGCCGCCTACGGACACTTTGGCCGTATGGATGTGGAATTTCCATGGGAGAAACTCGATAAGGTCGAATCTCTAAAGAAGTACCTGTAGATTTTTTCGAGCGGGAGCGCCTGGGGAGGATGCCGAAGAAAAGCCGCGATACGGCGGGAATCTTCCCGAGCGCACCTATTAAAAGATAAATACCGAAAGTAAGCAATATCGCCGTACACCAATAAGCCACCGGATTGTCCGCGTAGGTGAAAAAGTGTACGGTGATTGTTTTTCCTGCCTGAAGATACAGGTAGTAGGCCAGGGAGTTCCTTCCGATGTTCTCGAGGAAGCGATTCCTGGGCAGTGACCTGTTCTCGAATGCATGAATCATGCAGGTTATAAGGCAGAGGTTGAAGGCGTATTTAAGGGCCAGGCCGGCGGGCGAGCCGCCAAATGCGTAGCTAAACGGGATGGCGGCCGCCAATACGGTCGTCACCACGTAGAGGGCCTTCCTCATGAGGGGCTTGAACCTGGGGGTGTATTCGCGCAGGAACATACCGAATACGAAGTAGATGTAATAGAAGAAGTGGAAGTCGTGCATCACCGTGTATTCCGCGTCGGTGTACTCGCCTGTGGCGTAGGTGTTCTGGTTGTAGATGAGGAATGATACGGATATCAGGGTTGCTACCGTCAGGAGGAAGATCCACAGGAGTCTGAGGCGCCTGCGCTTGAACTGCGCGCATCTGGCCGACGAGCGACCCTCCTTGAACATGAGGTTTCGGGAGCAATCCTCGATTGAGGCGATTGAAGAGCCGATGAAGATGAACGCCTTCGTCATTGCAATGAAGGTGACGAATGCGATTATGAACCAGAGGTGGAGGTACGGGCAGATGAATGCCCCGGCGAAGGTCTCCGGGCTCACCTCCTCGAAGAGGGGAGCGTTTACGAGCGTGTAGTAGATCAATACGGCCAGGAACCATGGGATTACCACCCTGGGCACGTAGTAGGCAACTAGTTCTTTTGGTGTGGTGGAAGCCAGCTTCGAGCGGGGAATCAGATATCCGCAGATGGCGAAGAAGACCGGCATGTGGAAAAAGTATATTAAGAAACGGGCGAAAGACCCCTCGATGGTGCCCGGCAGTAAATGCCCCGCAACCACCAGTATTATCAACGCCCCCTTGGCAAAATCTATGTTAGGATTTCGCTTGCTGCTTAACATAACACCATTATATACTAAATGTTGCGGTCATGCAACAAAAAAGACACATTATGTAACATTTTTATGTTAAGTAGCTTTGCCCCTATTCCACGCCTTTCAGCGAGAAAATCTCGCTCGTTTTGCTCTTGCCGAAGAGGTGGTTGTATACGAGATAATTGTACTCGAGCAGTTTGTCGTAGTACGGCGACTCTTTGTCGTCCGGTTCGTAATATTTGCCGTCATCTCCGAAGTAGCCGTTAACGGTAATAACGGGGATGGACTCCGAGAGGTCGAGCAGATACTTGTTGTAGCCCGTCTCGGAGATTCCGCAGTACTCCATCATTATGGACTGCAGGTAGTTGAGGCTGGTGGTGAGGCCTTCCTCTTCGGGGATGTCGTAGTTGGCCCATATCAGGTAGGGAACCTTGTAGAGCTCCATCATCTCCTCCGAGGTGAGCTCGTTCACGTCCTTACCCAGGATGGAGGAGTAGAACTCGTCGGAGAGACCGGGCTCGTGGTCTCCGAAGAAAACGATTACGGTCGGATCGTCGATGGAGTCGAAGTAGTCGATCAGTGTGCCGAGGGCAGAGTCGGATACGTGTATGAGGTTCAGGTAGCGCTCCGCGTCGGCATCGTTAATGCCCTTCGTTGTTATTTCGATCTCGTCGGTGAGGTTGTCGAAGCTCTTGTCGTAGGGGCTGTGGTTCTGCATGGTCACGTTGAACATGTAGAACGGGTCGTCGCTCTCCTCGCGAAGCGCCTCGTACTCCTCGATGATGCGCGCAAAGTCGGCGTCGTCGGAGATGTACTTTCGAACCAGATTGTCGGACGATTCCTCGAAGTCCTCGAGGTTGATGAAACGCTCGAATCCGAGGGCGTTGTACACGTTGATGCGGTTGTAGCCCGTCGCCTTGAACGGGTGCATGGCGAGGACCCTGCCGTATCCCAGGTCGCTGAGCGTGCTCGTGAGGGACGGGATGAAGCTCTTTATGTAGAGCTGGTAGGGCGTGGAGCCTGAGGGGAGAAACGCCTTGGAATCCCCGGTCAAAAACTCGTACTCGCTGTTAGCTGTCTGCCCGCCGAAGACCGAGACGTAGGCGAAGCCCTTCACGGCGTTTTCGGTGATGCTCTTGTATACGGGGATTACCTCCTCGTTGGTCTCGAAGTCCCCGACGCTCTGCAGGTCGGAGAATGCCTCGTCCATGACGACAATGACGTTGGGCGAAACCGCGTCGCCGGACGCGCTGTCGCTTTGGTATTCGGAGGCGATTTCCTCCACCGCCGACGAGGAATACCCCTCGGGCTTTTCGACCATGCAAAGCTGGATGCTGCGGACCATGGTAATGGCGCCGCCGTTGGCCACGTAGCTCTTAATGGGGCGGAATGTGTTTACGTTTATATGGTGGTTCTTAAGGAAGTTTGTCTTAACCGTCACGTAGCCGAAGCAGCAGAGCGCTCCGACGTAGGCGGCCAGGCAAATCAGCCGCAGAGAGCGCTTGTGCCGAAGGTCGTCGTCCCTTTTCAGCCATCCCGACGCGGCGAATACGGCGAACACGACCAGTATGTGCAGGAGAATCCTGAAGGTGATGGTGTATTCGTAGCTGGCAGCCACATTGCCGGCGGTCCCGATGACGGTGAAGTCGGATACAAGCAGGGGGATCTGGCGAAACTGCATGAGGTAGATGTTGGTGACCGAGAATGCGGCGGAGACGACCGCCACGAAGCATGCGGAGAACCTCACGGAGAACGTGATGACGAACGCCAGGTACATGATGAAGGCGTAGACGATCACGTTAAGCAGGAACTTGAGTGTACCCAGGTTCGTGACGCTTATGCCGGTTCCCATGCCCAGCTCGACCATGAAGAAGCAGAAAACGGGCGTCAATATGAGGACGGCCGTGTTGATTACCAGGTTGATCTTTTCGCCGAAGGGATTTTTGGCGAAGAGGAAGAAGAGATATGCGGCGAAGGGGCCGAAGAACGCGATGAGGCGCTTCCTGCTCCACGAGCCGGAGTCGTTAAGAAGGTCCGATTTATAGTGCGCGAAGAGAAAGGCACAGATCGCGCAGATAACGAGGGCGATTATGCCCTTGACGATAAGCTTTTTTCCGGTGGAAAGGCCGTTCCATCTGTGGCCGGCTTTCTCGAAGGGAGAGGTGATTTTGTTCTTGAAATCCCTGACTTTGGTTGACATAAAATTCTCCATACTGGCTTCCCGAAATTTGCGGCGGAAAAACCCTTATCCGCCTGAGATAATCTAACACATTAACGTTCTTATTTCAATAAGTAAGATTGTTTCTTTTGTGGTATACTCATTTCATGAAGCTTAAGAACAGATTGGTAATATCTTTCCTCATAATGATGTTGTTTCCGGTGGTGATGACCTGCGCCGTTTTCGCCGTTATTTCGTCATACATGGATTCATCCATGGAGAAGAGCTACGGGGTCGAGTATAACAGCGGTTTCGAGGTGGCGATTAACTCCGTCGAAATTTTAAGCAGCCTGTCGGAAGAGAATTACGAGAGGCTCTACGACGTCAGCCGCACCTATCCCGAGCAGCTCGAGAACGAGTCCTATCTCGACGCCATAAACAATATCCTCAAGGACAACTATTCTTACCTCATCGAGTGCAGAAACGGCGAGGTGGTGTACAACGGCGACGGGCTCGAGAGCACAGAGGCCGCCGAACACATCGTGGCAGAGGTGGCAGACAGCGTCTCCTCTAACGCCAGCGCCGGCACCTATGTGGGAGGGGATATCCAGTCGCTGATAAAGAGGCTTGACTTCACCTTCATTAACGGCGATGCTGGACAGATTTACATAATAACCGACGCCGAGGGAATCGCTCCCGAGCTTAGGACCTTCATCGTGGACATATTGATATCCATAGTCGTGATACTGGTGTTTACAGCTATTGCACTCACGCTCTGGACCTACATGGGAATCGTCACCCCCATCAGGAGACTTCAGTTCGCTACGAAGAATATCAAGGAGGGTAAGCTCGACTTCTCCATCGATCCCATGGGCACGGACGACGAGCTGGGGCTTTTGTGCAACGACTTCGAGCAGATGAGGAAGCGCCTCGAGGAGACGGCGAACGAGAACATTGCCCACAACAAGCGAAACAAGGAGCTCGTGAGGAACATATCCCACGACCTTAAGACTCCCATAACCTCCATCAGGGGATACGTGGAGGGCATAATGGACGGGGTGGCAGACACCCCCGAGAAGCGCGAGAGATACCTGCGCATCATCTACAACAAGACCACCGAGATGGACGTCCTGATCAACGAGCTCACACTCTACTCCGAGCTCGACACGAACGACGTGCCCTACGACTTCCAGCAGCTTCCTGTGGCCGGATACTTCGGGGACTGCGCCGAGGATATCGCCATGGACCTGGCGGAAAACGAGGTCACGTTCAAGTATGAGAACTTCTGCCGCAAGGACGTGAAGATAATGGCCGATCCCGAGAAGCTTAAGAGGGCCATTGACAACATCATCGGAAACAGCCTCAAGTACATCGACAAGAAGCCCGGATTTGTGCGGCTTACTATTAAGGAGGCTGACCAGAATTACATTCAGATCGAGATTGAGGACAATGGAATCGGCATCGCCAAGGCGGATCTGCCGTACATCTTTGACAGATTCTACAGGACGGACGCATCCCGTAACTCTTCGACGGGAGGCAGCGGTATCGGCCTTTCCATTGTTCACAAGATAGTGGAGGACCACGAGGGACGCGTGTGGGCCACCAGCGAAATAGGCCAGGGAACCTGTATGTTTATAATGCTTAAGAAGTCTCCGGACGAAGAGGTCGGGGAAGAGATTGAGGAGTGAAAAATGGACAGAATACTGATAGTGGAAGACGAGAAGGAAATAGCAGAGCTTGAGAAGGATTACCTGGAGCTCTCGGGCTTCGAGGTGGTCATCGAGACCAACGGCGATGACGGGCTCGAGAGGGCCATGTCGGAGGAGTTTTCCCTCTATATCCTCGACATAATGCTGCCCGGGACCGACGGATTCGAGATCTGCCAGAAGATTCGCGCCGTAAAAAACCGCCCGATACTTATGGTTTCGGCGAAAAAGGACGATATAGATAAGATAAGAGGGTTAGGACTTGGAGCCGATGACTACATCACCAAGCCCTTCTCTCCGAGCGAGCTGGTCGCCAGGGTTAAGGCGCACATATCCAGTTACGAGCGTATATCGGGCGCGCCCCAGGAGGTTAACGACATCGTCTCCGTAAGGGGCCTTAAGATTGATAAGACCGCCAGAAGGGTATGGGTTAATGACGTCGAGAAGACACTCACCATGAAGGAATTCGACCTGCTCACGTTTTTGGCGGAGCACCCGAATCACGTCTTCACCAAGGAGGAACTTTTCTCCAGGATATGGGACATGGACATGGTCGGCGACATCGCCACTGTAACTGTACACATAAAGAAGATCAGAGAGAAGATTGAACCGAACAAGTCCAATCCCCAGTACATTGAGACCATCTGGGGCGTGGGCTACCGGTTCAGGGTTTAGTACCCGGGTGGACGAAATGGATGAGAGCATAAGGAAATCCGAAGAGGATTTGATCGCCAACCTGCTTAAGGACAATGATGCGCTGTCGATTCACAGCTACAACGACGCCTCGGAGAGGCATGCAGTCGATGTGCTGTCAGGCGACAGTAAACCCGTCACGCGCGTGCCGGAGGAGGTCCCGGAGATGAAGGGGCTGGTGGCCAAACCGACGGAACAGCTTCTCACCAATAAGCTCTCGGTTCTTAAGCAGATTGAGAAGGTCACCCTGAAGATTTTCGGTGAGCTCGACAAGATGGGGGAGGCCATAATCGGCACCGCGCCCACCGATGTGCCGGGAGAGTACTGCCTGCGCGTGGTAGCCGACATGGAGCCGGCCACGTATCTGGCCGGTAAACTCCACTTCGACAGCCGCAACGTCCCTATTGTGGACTACGTGGACAATTCCTCGCGCATCATATACAAGGTCAGCCGCAATGAAAACGTGCTCGTGGAGTTCGAGGACGAGAACTCCGTCCGCAGTCTGGGCACGAAGCTTTTGGACTTCGGATTCAGGGACGTCTTGGTCGTGCTCGGCTCGTCTTTGGGTACCCGCTCCGAGAGGATAGAGACTGTGCATCCTTACGAGCTGGTTAAGTACGAGAAGCAGGGCGGGCCATGGGCCGCGCTTGTTAAGAATTCCAAGCCAATCGAGGCGCGTGTCACCGGCTTCGTGAGCGACAAGCTCTTCGACGTCGAGTCGGCGCCGCTCTACAGCCCCGAGAGCAGGAGCGTCATCCTCGGAAAGCTCAGGCTGAGCGAGGACTCGGTTGTGTACGACATCGGAGCGGGAGTGGGAGTGTTCTCGGTCGAGTGCGCGCTCACCTGCCCCAAGGGACACGTGTACGCGATAGAGAGGGACCCGGACAACCTGCAGATTCTTCGGGGCAACAGGCGACGCTTCTACGCCGAAAACATGGAGGTGGTGCTCGGCATTGCACCCTCGGTATTCGAGAAGTTCGACGCCCCCACCCACGCCATAATTGGGATTACGCCCGCCTGATTCACTTTCAGGGGAATGTGGCTGGAATGACCGCCATAGGTACCTCTGCTGCCAACCCGTTTCGTATAGGAAATGGGAATGCGGCGGAAACCGTTCTCCACATGTACCACGAACACCACCATCGCAATAGCAATGAGCGCAAACATGAATACGGAGAAGTAGCTGATCGTACCAGCCTGGACGTAATGATAAATGGTGCCGATGTTTTTCGGCAGAGCCGCTACGATACCGGCAAAGATGATAAGGGAAATACCATTACCAACACCGTTAGCCGTAATCTGCTCACCGAGCCACATCAAGAACACCGTGCCCGCCGTCAACGTAATTGCAATAATCAGGATGTTGACGGGGCTTGGATTCAAAATAGCTGCCTTCAGGCCGATGGACATGCCAATCGCCTGAAAGAAAGCCAATACTACCGTGAGGTAGCGGGTAACCTGAGTGGTCTTTTTGTGTCCTTCCTGACCTTCCTTTGACCATTGCTCCAATGTGGGGATTACCACATTCAGCAGCTGAATGATAATCGCCGCATTGATGTATGGAGTAATGGACATTGCGAAGATGGAGAACTTACTGAAAGCA
>JAILAS010000061.1 GCA_024681495.1 Eubacterium sp.
GATACATTAATCGTAAGGAAATTAATAAACTCCTCGAATCTATCCTTATCGTTTTTCAAAAGAGCAACGTATTCATCATATGACTTAACACTGTGCTTATTAATCAGCGTATCGATTCTTCGTCTCATCTGCTTCTCTTTGTAAGCAGAAAGATCGATCTTCGTCAATCTGAAAACATCTGTTTTAAACTTCTCATAACCTTCCATAACTAACCCCCGGGCCGAAAAAAACGGAATTAAGCCTCGGAATCCTCTGCGGGAGCTTCCTCAACTACCTCCTCTTCGGCAAGTGCCTGGCCGACTTCTTCGATGTTTACATCAGCAACATCAGCATCTTCCTGCTTCTTAGCGGGAGCCTGAAGAGCCTTCATGCTGAGGCTGATCTTATGATTCTCCTCGTTGAAATCGACAATCTTAACTTCTACTTCCTGTCCAACGCTCAATACGTCGCTGGGCTTATCAACATGCTCTCTGGAAATCTGAGAAACATGGAGAAGTGCATCTACTCCGGGAGCAAGGCTTACAAAAGCACCAAAGTCGGTCATGCGGGCAACCTTACCGGTAAGTACGGTGCCGGGAGCGAACTTATTAGCAGCATCATTCCAGGGGTTCTCCTCGGGGAACTTCATGGAAAGAGCAATCTTATTCTCCTTAATGTCCTTAACGAATACTCTCACATCGTCACCGGACTTGAAGAGCTTCTTGGGGTTATCAACTCTGCCCCAGCTCATCTCAGAAATGTGAAGCAGGCCGTCTGCTCCGCCCAAATCTATGAATGCACCGAAGGTGGTAACGTTCTTAACCTTACCCTCGATAACGTCGCCAACCTTAAGGGTCTCAAGGAGCTCCTTAAGCTTCTCTTCCTTATCCTTTATGATAAGAGCCCTTCTGTCACCGATGATGCGGCGCTTGCGGGGATTAAACTCTGTGATGATAAAGGAAATCTCCTTACCGTCGTACTCGTGAAGATCCTTTACAAATGTATCGGAAACGAGGCTGGCGGGGATGAACACTCTGGTCTCATCAACGGTAACGGAAAGTCCGCCGTCAAGTACCTTACCAACAGTAGCGGTAAGAACTTCCTGCTCCTCGAACGCCTTCTCGAGAAGTGCGCTGTTTCTCTCCTGTGCAAGCCTTCTGTAAGAAAGAGCAACCTGGCCCTCTCCGTCATTAACCTTAATGACCTTGGCTTCCATCTGTGAACCAACCTCGATGACCTCTCTAAGGTCCGTGACGGAATTATCAGTGGTGTACTCACCACGAACGATTACTCCATCGGACTTATATCCGATGTCGAGAATAACCTCTTCCTTCTTCACGTCGATTACGGTTCCCTCTACGATTTCTCCGTTTCGAATAGTTTTTAAGCCTGCGGCTTCAAGCATCTGTCCAAAATCTTCTGACATAATTTTGAACCTCCTTAATAATATTGTTCGGGGTGGAAGCCCCAGCGGTAATACCAACGGTCCTTGCCAAACCGTTCCGCCGAAACGTGAAATCCTCTAACGTCTGTACAAAATAAGTGTCCTTACAACTTTCACTGCAGATTTCATACAATTTACGCGTATTGGAACTGTTGCGGCCCCCGATCACGATCATCACATCTGCTTTAGATGCAATGTCTCGCGCCTCTTCCTGTCGCTCATTCGTAGCGTTACAGATAGTATCCACAACATAACAAGTATAACTTTTTTTCTCACAAACTTCAACAAGTTCTTTAAATTTTTTAGCATTAAATGTGGTTTGCGAGACAAAACAGATTTTTTCGTCGTCGGAGGCGTCCAAATCCTCGATGGCTTCGACGGTACCAACCACGTCAACGCGCGCATTTCCGCACCATCCGACTATGCCCCTCACCTCGGGATGAGCAGGATCTCCCGCGATCAGAATCCTGTATCCCTCAGCCGCCTTCTCGCTGACAATGTGGTGTATCTTCTTAACGAACGGGCAGGTGGCATCTACGAGCTTCAGACCGTTGCTCTCTATGATGCCACAGATTTCCGGCCCAACGCCGTGGGTTCTAATCACCACCGTACCCTCCGTAAGCGCCGCAATGTCCTCGGCAGACTCGAGCACTCCCACGCCCTTCTCCTCGAGCTCCTTCACCACGGTCTCGTTGTGAATAATGGGGCCATAGGTATAGAGGGGGAAATCATTCTGCTCGATCCTGTCGTACAGTATTTTCATGGCGCGCTCCACGCCAAAGCAAAACCCTGCGGTTTTAGCTGTTATAACGTTCATCCGGCCAGCTCCCTTATGCGCGCAACCACTTCGTCAATAGTCATGTCGGAAGTATCGACCAAAACCGCATCCTCCGCCTGCTTGAGGGGAGCGATGCTCCTGTTCGCATCCCTCTGATCCCTCTCGGAAATCTCCTTCTCGATGTCGGCGATATCGGGATTCTCTCCCTTTTCCTTAAGCTCGAGGTACCTCCTCTTAGCCCTGGTCTCGACCGACGCGGTAAGAAAGACCTTGAGTTCTGCGTTCGGGAGCACATTCGTCCCGATGTCCCTGCCGTCCATGATAACGTCGGCCCCGGCGGCAATGTCTCTCTGGAGCGAGAGCAGCTTCTCTCTCACGGCGCTGTAGGCGGAAATCACCGATGTGGCCGCGGAAACCTGACGCGTGCGGATAAGCCCGGAAACGTCCTCGCCGTTGAGCAGCACCTGCTGTTCGCCATCGGCGTAGCGCAGCGAAACCTCAATTTCGGGGAGCAATGCGTTCACAGCCTCCTCGCTGTTAACGTCCGCTTCCTTCCTGATGCAGTGCAGAGCCATAGCCCTGTACATCGCTCCCGTGTCCACATATATAAACGAAAGCTCTTTGGCCAGGCGCTTTGCCACCGTGCTTTTTCCCGACCCCGCGGGTCCGTCAATTGCTATATTCATCACAATTCTCCTTTATTCAAAATCAAACTCATTACATACACTGTTTCCGGCCAACGCCCCGGTCGACCATGCTATCTGAAGATTAAACCCGCCGGTAAGCGCATCCAAATCGAGCACCTCCCCGGCGAAGTACAGCCCGGGCAGGATCCTCGACTGCATGGTTGATGGATCCACCTCTTTGACGTCCACGCCTCCGCGTGTTATGACCGCCTCCTCGAAGCCTCCGGTCCCGGTCACCCTGAGCTCGAACACCTTGGTGACCTCAACAAGCCTCCGCCTCTCCTCTTTGGTTATGTCATGCACCTTCTTCCGCGGAGAAATCCCGCTTTTGGCCACGATGAGGTCGATGAGGTTCTTCGGATAGAGCTCGTCTATCGCATTAACGAAGTCCTTATTGGCGTTTTTCTCGAAGTCGCGGAGTATCCTCCTGTCGAGCGCATCCTCGTCGAGAGCGCTCTTCAAATCGATACAGGCCCTCACATCGGAGAAGTCATCGCCGAGGAAAGCAGACGCCGAAAGGACGAGAGGCCCGCTCACACCCTTGTGCGTGAACAGCATCTCCCCGAATCCGTTGTAGATGTCTCTCCCCGACTGGGTTACCTTAAGCGACACGTTCTTAAGACCCAGGCCTGCCGGCAATTCGCCCTCCCCGGGTTCCGTGGTAAAAGATACCAGCGACGGCCTCTGGGGTATTATTCTGTGCCCCGCCGAAGCGGCCAGCGCATATCCATCCCCGGTGGACCCTGTGGATGGGTAGCTCCTGCCACCGGTGCAGATTACTACGGCGTCGAACTTCTCGGTCTCCGTCGCACCTTCTCTCACGCTGTAAGAAACTCCGCTGCATCTGCCATCTTCCCTGAGGAGTCCGTTGACTCGAGTGCGGTACCTGACGTCGACCCCGAGTCTTTTGAGCTCGCGCTCCAGGACCGAAGTCACATCGGACGCGTGATCCGACACGGGAAACACCCTGTTTCCGCGCTCGGTCTTTATCTCCAGCCCGAGTTTCTCGAAGAAATCCATGGTCAGATACGCGTCGAAGCTGTAGATGGCACTGTACAAAAACCTCGGATTGCTGACCACCTTGTCCAGTATCTCCTGGGGGTCCGAGGCGTTGGTGAGGTTACACCGGCCCTTGCCCGTGATATAAATTTTCTTTCCGGCCTTCTCGTTCCTCTCGAAGACAACCACATTGTGGCCCGCCCTCGCGGCGAAAACGCCGCACATAAGGCCCGAGGCACCGGCTCCTATTACAGCGATTTTTTTCATATCGTCACCAGACGGACGCCTACTCGCCGTCCGTTCCAGACTTGTCATAGACAAATCTAACCCTGTCGTTAATGTATTCGAGCTCGTCGTTACCCGAAACGCCCATATCCTCAAACACCGTCTCCATGGTATCCATGGCCTCAACCAGCTCTTTCTGTCTCCTCATGCTAAGCGCAATGATAAGCGCGTTGATGACGCTCATAGGCGCCACCATCGACTCCACGATGGAGGACATGTCGCACCTGGCCAGAAGGTTACAGGAGGAATAGAGATTCATTGGAGAATGAACGCTGTCGGTAAGCGTGATGACCTTGGCGCTCCTCTCGTTGGCAAACTCCAGAGCCTTCAGCGTGAGCATGGAGTACCTGGGGAAGCTTATTGCGACTATAACGTCCCTCTCCGAAATGTGAAGAAGCTTCTCGAAGACCTCGCTGGCGCTTCCCGTCTCTATTACTCTCACGTCGTCAAAGAAGGTCCCGAGGTGGAATCCCATGAACTGAGCCAGAGGCGCGCAGCTCCTGAGGCCGATTATGTAAACCGTCTTGGCCTGCGCGATGGTGTTTACAGCCGACTTAAAGGCCACCTCATCAATCTCGGCCAGAGTCTCCTTAATCCTCTCCGCATCCGCGCCCAGCACGGACTTCAGTATCCTGGACTTCTTAATCTGCCCGTAATAGACCTTGCCTTCGTCCTTGTTGTCGAGCTTGTTTAATACCACTTCCTCCAGAGACTTCTGGAACTGAGGGTACCCCTTATAGCCCAGGAATATGGCGAACCTGACAACGGTAGACTCGCTCACACCAACCTGCTCTCCGAGCTTGGCCGCCGTAAGGAAGGCAGCCTTCTCGGGATGATCGCTTATGTAGGTGGAAAGAATCTTCTGGCCCTTGCTCATACCGGCATACTTGGCGTTCATTTTGCTGATTATGTCATTAGTCGTCTTCATGCTACACCTCTATATCCCCGGAATAGATTTCTTCCTCGGCCTGCTTCTTGAACTCGTCCACCTTCTCCTTGTCGAGAATGGGGAGATCCTCCGCAGACGAGATACCGAACACCCTCAAAAACTCCTTGGTCGTTCCGAAAAGAAGCGGACGGCCGGGCGCCTCCAGCCTGCCCAGCTCGCGCACCAGTCCGAGCTCCACCAGCCTGTTCACGGCGTGGTCGCTGGATACACCCCTGATTTTCTCAATCTCGACCCTGGTAACGGGCTGACGGTATGCGATAATCGAAAGGGTCTCGAGCACCGTCTCGGTAAGGTGGTACTCCCTGCTCTTATTCACAACGCCCGATAGCACGTTGTAATACTCTCTTTTAGAACACAGCTGATATGAGTCGTCCAGCTGCAGGAGGGTTATTCCCCTCGAAGGATCGTCGTCATAGGACTCCCTGAGGGTCTCCATGACCTCAATAAGATCCGACTTGTCCAACCCGAGGGCCGAACATAAAACCTTATTGGACACAGCCTCTCCCATGCAAAACAGCACGGCCTCGGCCTGCCCCATCAATTCTTCCAAGTTTTCCATAAATATCCCTCTATAATTATTATTACGCCGCCTCAACGGACTCCACGACAATATCGGAAAACAGCTCGTCCTGCGATACGCGGACCGTGCCGGTGTGAATCATCTCCAATAGCGCCAGGAATGTAACAACGATTTCTATCTTACTGCCGGCATTCTCGATAAGTGCGCTGAACTTATACGTCTTATGCCGCCTGGTGTAGTCGGTTACAAACACCAGCTTGTCCGCCAGAGTCACGGCCTCCTTCTCGATGGTGCCGAAGTTCTGGCGCACCTTGTCCACCCTGTCCAGCTGCCTCTTCATAAGGTTCTTGAATATGGTGTTCAGGTTCTCCAGATCGATTCCCTCGACCGCCTTGTCCAGGTCAATCTTAGGCGGCTCCTTCAGCTCCTCTGGGAGCGACGCAGGCTTGAAGTAGACTCCCTCCGCGTCGTCCTGAAGCTCCAGGAGGGCCGCCGAAAGGAATCTGACCATCTTATATTCGAGCAGTTGAGCCACCAGCTCCGCTCTCGGGTCGATTTCCTCTCCCTCCTCATCGATCTCGGGAGGAAGGAGCATCTTGGACTTTATGCTGACCAGGGTGGCCGCCATAACGAGAAACTCGCTGGCCGCGTCCATGTCCGCCTCTTTCATGCGGTTTACATAATCCAGGTACTGCTCCGTAATCTCCGTGATGGGAATGTCGTAGATATCGACCTTATTTTTTTCAATGAGGTGAAGCAGAAGGTCCAGGGGACCCTCAAAAGCCTCGAGTTTTACTTCAATGTTCATTATATTCTGATTAGTGCGTTAACCACCTGGGCCCTGTCGAACACCCTTACGTTAATGGTGTGGGTCCCAAGCCCCCTGCTGACATACATGGTACTCTTTCCGTACCTAAACTCTCCCGCGTCATAATCCGGAAACAACGTGAAATCGGGTCCAACCACGCTGCCGATACCGGGCACTCTCACCAGGCATCCGTGCTTGTGTCCGCTAAACACCACGTCTGCGCCCCATTTGGCGTACTCCGGGAAGAAATCGGGATGATGAGCCAGCAAAACATTGGCGGCCCCCTCAACGGGATCGGGCAGAATACTCTTCAAATCGTCCAGGGTGACGTCCCTGCCGTTGCCGAAGCGCCTGTAGCAGGAAAGCGGAAGATCGACTCCCGTAAACGCAACCTGTTTACCCCTTATCTCCATTACGACCGTTCTATTCTCAAGGATGGTCATCCCCTCGGACTCCATCATAGACTTAAACCGTCCGTAGACCTCCGGGTTTTTCACCTTGAGCCGTCTTTCGTGATTGCCGGGCGAAAAGATCACCGGAGCGATTCCCGACAGCGCCCTCACGAGGGCTCTAGCCTTGTAAAGATTCTCTTCGGGCAGCAGGCAGGTGGACCTGTCCACAGTCACCAAATCTCCGGGCATCAATATGACATCCGGAGAAATCCTCGAAACCGCAGAAATAAGATGGATGTTTCCCCTTCCGTATTCCTTGTCGTGAATATCGGAGAGAACGGCGCAGCGCATCTGCGTGCCACCATTACCGCCTGCAGAAAAATCCGTCACCTCGAAGCGGCTCATCTCCCATATCCCGCCGAGGGCGAATCCGCCCGCAGCCAAAATAGGCAAGCTTTTCCACATAATAGCTCCTGTCTATGAGATAAACATAGCATCTCCAAAGGAGAAAAATCTGTATCT
>JAILAS010000069.1 GCA_024681495.1 Eubacterium sp.
CCAGAGCAATATATTGATAATTATAATGTAAGTTATAATAAAGCATATAATCGGCTTGTTAGAGATTTTTCAAATGAGTTTTGTAATACAGATGGAACAATTAATTGGGAAAAATTGGTGGATTACAATTCTGGTAGTCCAAAACGAAAGGCAAAAGAGGAATTATTTAGAAACGCAGAGGATATCTACAACTGGATGATGAGTAATCCTATGATTTCTCAAAAGAAGTTACAGGAAGAAACAAGTCTTGGCGGAACGTTTGTGAAGAGGGCAATTGTTTATCTTACAGAGATGGGTATTGTTACAAAAGGATATAATGGGAAAGCAAATGGATGGACAATTAATGGGCCATTTATTCAAAACGATAGTTATTTTGAATAAATGGTGATATATAAATGATAATTTGAAACTGGGCCTTGGAGGGTGCTGGCAATGTGGAGGATGGCGATGAGTTTTTGTTTGTGATTCTTGGAGGCGCCGCGCTGATAGGGTTCGTTGTGGGCCTCGGGAGCGAGCGTGACGCTGTCTTTCCATGTGCGGTGCTTTTCTAGAAGATTGGAGGGTACTGTTGGGTTATAAGTGGACCGGCTTCGCTCCGTGCGCATTGCGTGGCAGAATGGCGGCCGTAACTGTATTGCAGATTGGAAAGAGGATTTATGATAAATAACGAATCGAAGAAGGACAACATTGTTTTCATAGGCATGCCGACGTCCGGCAAGAGCACGGTGGGTGTCATCGTGGCGAAGATTCTGGGAATGGACTTTGTGGACGCCGATATTGTCATCCAGAAGGCGGAGGGCCAAAAATTGAGCGAGATCATCAGCGACAGGGGAGTCGACGGTTTCCTCGAGTGCGAGGAACGCGCGATACTGGGCATCGACACTCACGGCGCGGTCATTGCGACCGGAGGGAGCGCGGTGTACAGCGCTAAGGCCATGGAGCACCTGGCGCAAAGGGCTGTTATCGTCTATCTGGATGTGGAGAAGGAGGAGCTGTTCGGGCGCCTCAGGAACGTGAAGGAGAGGGGCGTGGTGCTCCGCGAGGGAGAAACTCTCGACGACATGTATGACACCAGGCTCAGGCTCTACGAGAAGTACGCCGACGTGAAGATATCGGAGAGGGGCAGCACCCTCGAGGACACCGTCGGCATGGTGATAGATGCGTTACAGAACGCTTACGCAGGAGTCTCTGACGAGTAGCTTTCCCTCGAGCTCCATGCGGACTACGCTGGCGTGCCCGCCGCGAATGCGGTCGAGGAGCAGCGAAATGGCGAACCGTCCCATCTCCTCTTTGGGGAGGGCGATGGTGGTGAGCATCGGATCTGAGAACTGGGCGCGCTCGATGTTGTCGCTCGCGATGATGGCGGGCGTGTAGGAGAGCGAGCGGAAGTGCTTAAGGCAGTCGAGCATGCCGATGGCCGTGATGTCGTTGGCGCAGTAGATGGCGCCCGGCCGGTACTCGGAGCGCAGTATGTGCTCCATCGCCCTGTAGCCCTCCTGCTCGGTCTGGTGCGTCTCGATTACGAAGGCCGGATCCATGTACAGCTTATGGGCCAAAAGCGTCTCCTGGAATCCGCGGAAACGCGCCTCGCCGTAGCATGCTCCCACGTAGCCGATGGCGGTGTGGCCCAGCTTTATGAGGTACTCCACCGCCATGGAGGAGACCTTTTCGCCGTCGCACAGGACCTCGTCGATCGCATAGTTCGTCGAGTTTCGGTTCACCGACACGAGGTTTTTAAACTTTTTCTGGAGCAGGGCGATGACGTCGTGACTGCATCGCCCGATGATGATGAGACCGTTGTTTTGCCCGTTGGTCTGGCGGTACAGGCCGTCGATTATCTCCGGCAGGTCCAGCTGCCTGCACTTCCTGTCGTCCGAGAAGTCGGGCATGTGCCACACGTTCGTCAGGATGTGGCCGTGGTTGTGGATCTCGCTCTCGATTATGTGAAGGAGCTCCGTGAAAAACGGATCCGTCTGCTTCGCCTCGGATCTGGTCATGAGGACGTTTATGCGGTAGGCCGTCCGTGCGGCTCCGTCGCCCCCGGCGGCGCTCTTTCTCAGGCTCCGCGCGGCCTCGTTGGGGGCATAGTCCAGTTCTATGGCCGCCTTCCAGATGCGGTCACGCGCCTCGGCGTCGCGGCACTTGTAGTCGGGGCGGTTCAGTACCCTCGACACCGTGGCCGGCGATACCCCTGCAAGTTTTGCGATTTCCTTTATTGATGCCATTTAAAATCCTCTCGTAAGCCGTGAGTTTTGCGTCCGCGATTCCTAAAGCGTGCACCCACGCGTCCCACGCGTTCTGCACCCTGCATCCCGCCGGCTATCTTTCCTTCAATACTCCCTCGATCTCTTCCGCGACAATGTCCGCCACCCGGAGCTTGTATTCGAGCCGTCCGCCCGTGGCGGGGATGTCGGCCGTCCGCGAAACCACCGCCGGTTCGCCGTCAGCGTTCTGTGAGTCGCCGTACCCGTGCCTGCCGGCAATCCGCCCGCCCGCCGCATTGTGGCCCGAAGCGGCCACGGCGTAGAAGACCCGCCCGGGTACGCTGTCGGAATTCGCTTCGTCGGCGTTCCCCGCAGTGCCTGTCACACCCACCGCGATGTCGGCGCCATAGGCCGCCAATGCGGCGAGCGCCATGGCTTCGGCCGTCTCCATTGAGTACACGCCGTGGGCAGCGATAACCCCCGCGGGCACGCCCTGCATGACCTTGGCCTCGTTGCTGTAGGTGATAAACGCGCCCTTAAGGACCGCGCTCGATCCCTCGGTGTCGGTTATGAGGGATGCAATCTGCCCGGCGGTGCAGCTCTCCATCGTCGTTATGGTGAGCCCATTTTCGATGAGGGAAAGGGTTATCTTTTCGTATCTTTTTCTTACGTTTTCTTCAGTAAACATATATCCCCTTGGTTTACATAACTTAGCGAAGCCCGCCGAAGCTGTTCTGGCGCAGGGCCTCGTAGAGGACCACGGCGACGGAGTTGCTGAGGTTCAGAGAGCGTTCTTCCGGATTCATTGGTATCTTTATGCAGTGGTCGGGGTGTGCGTTCAGGATTTCGATGGGAATCCCCGCATCCTCGCGTCCGAACATTATGAAATCGTCCATACCGTAGGTCACGTCGCAGTAGTTGACGTGCCCCTTGGTGGTGGCGTACCACACGGTGGCTCCCGGGTGCCGGTCCATGAAGTCATCGTAGTCGGCGTAGCGGCTCACGTCAAGCCTGGGCCAGTAGTCCATGCCGGCCCTCTTTATCTTTTTATCGCTCAATATGAAGCCCAGGGGCTCGATGAGGTGCAGCGACGAGCCGGTGGCGACGCAGGTACGGCCGATGTTCCCGGTGTTATATGGGATTCGGGGCTCGTGAAGTACTATATTCATAACGAAGTCCTTTCGGATTTTTATGCCGGTTACGCCCGGTGGAACGGGGTGAATTCAATTTCCAAATAAGATACCCGACTATGTTAATATACTTTGAAAACGGGGGATTTTCAAGGGCCGCCGGTGGGGTGGCGGAGCTCGGAATTGTTTTCCGGTGCAATGTGTAGGGCTTAAAACAGTTTATTCTTGTTTTCAATCTGTTTTCAAGGTTGTGAATATATTATGAAATCTGTATTAGGGGAAATGCAGCCCCTTGTTTAGGAAGGGAGTGGTTTTAATGAACTGCAGTAGTAAAAAAGGTAGATTCGCAGGCATGACTAAGAAGTTTTTGAGCGTTATGCTTGTGATGGCTATGATGGTGATGTGTCTGGGAACGGGCATGCAGAGCGTACAGGCTAAGACCGTTAAGAAAGGTGGAGCCAAGCTCTATGTATCCAAGACCAGCATTACTGTCACTGAAGGCGATACGGTGAAGTTCAAGGTTAAGGGTAATAAGAAGATTACCATTAAGGTTAAGAACTCCAGCGTGGTTAAGGTGAGCAAGACCAAGCTCTCCAAGAAGAAGGCCAAGAAGAAAACGGCTATAAAGGTTACGGCTAAAAAGGCAGGAACCACAAAGATTATAGTTAAGTGCGGAAAGGCCAAGATTAAGATTAAGGTTAAGGTTAAGGCCGACAGCTCTTCGAGCACCTCGGATAACACCTCGGATAACACCTCGGATGACAGCACATCGGACACCTCGACGGGTGTGGACACCTCGACGGAGTGGGGTGGTACTATTTCCACCACTCTCAGCCAGATTGACATGAGCGCATGGCAGTATAATTCATCCAATGATGTTTACTATCAGTATGGAATTTCCTACTGCGCCAATCCTGCGGACTCAAGCTATGAGACCATGGGACTGTATGTACCGGGTGCATACTTTGATGCGACGGCTAACTCTGACGGCACCACTTATACGTGTACCGTTAATACATCCGGAACGGTAGGTAATTACACCGCAGAGACCGCTCCCTATGTTATGCCCGTAAACACACCGGGATACTCGGCACAGTCGGCACCCACGGGATGGTCGAGCGATGCCGTTAGCTACACCAACGCAGGTATGATTTACCTCTATGCAGGATGCAGGGGCCGCAATTCCGGCGCTCCCGCCGGCGTTACCGATCTGAAGGCAGCCATCAGATACACCAGATGGTGTGCTGATTCCCTTCCCGGAAATACCGACAGAATCTTCTCCTGTGGACATTCCGGCGGTGGAGCTCAGAGTGCTATCCTCGGAGCATCCGGAGACAATACTCTCTATAAGCCTTATCTCGAGGCTATAGGCGCTATTGTAGGCGGAGGAATCTCCGATGCTACCATGGGCGCAATGTGTTGGTGCCCCATCACCAATCTCGATAGCGGAAATGCCGCTTACGAGTGGAACATGGGATCTACCAGGACTTCTTCGGACCAGTATGGCAGCGATTACGCTACGCTGAGCGAGCTCTACACCGAAGCATATAACGAATACATCAACGATT
>JAILAS010000106.1 GCA_024681495.1 Eubacterium sp.
TGTCATCTTCGTTCAAATATAAAATATCAATTCTCGTATTCTGTTCTGCCAATAAATCATTCTTCAACTTTTCCATTTGTATTCCTTCTTTCTTTTTCAACCAATCTCTGTATTGTTTGCCCTTTTCGTTTTCCTAAAACAGGAAGCCGGCCACAAGATAAAGCACCACACAAATTCCACCACTCAACAGGAAATACGGCAGGGAGGTCTGGTATTGATCCACAATGTTTACTCGACAGGATCTGGCGGAAATAATGCCCAAATCCGAAACAAGACAGGCATTTGCGCCAAACAAACTGGCGGAAATCAGGGCGCCCAAACACAAAGGCACGTTGGCTCCCACACGGGGCAACACCACTAAAAGCACCGGTATGGCAATCTGGAACAGAGTATAGTTCAGACTGTAAAGATATTCTTCCGCTGCAAAAAAAACGAAAATCAACACCGGCAGCAGGCTGGCCATGGGAACCAGGTTACAAACACTTTCCACAAAGGATTCCATTCCCATTTCGTAAAGCACATTTTGCATGATGTAGCCGATCATCAGAATGATCACCATATCCATCATGTCAATGAATCCGTCCACAACGAAGGAAAAAAATTCTTTCACGGTACACAATCCCTGGATAATGTACAAAACAGCTGTCACGATAGTGGCAATGCCAAAGGCAAGAAAACAATTCAAATCGGTAGCCAACAATGCCACAATAATAGTGATAATGGGAATCAACAGATTCCAAACACTGACATAACGACGCCGTGGATCATCCGTGTCGAGTTCCATCTCTTCTTCAAATGCATTATCATCGGCTCCCATCTGCACCCCTTCGGTATCCAGCAGTCTATAGGCCTCTTTCATTTTTCCGATTTTAGGAATCACACCCAGGGCAAAAAGAAGGGCAATCAGACAGGCAATCACGCAGTAAAACATATACGGTATCGTATGCAGGAAAATGCTTCCGGCCTGCACTCTTCCCGAAACCGTTTCCGCATCGGCAATCTGATAGATGACGAAGTAACCCCAGGCGCCGAAGGGCAAAAGCATCGATACATTAATGCTTAAGGTCCGAATCACATAAGCCATGGATAAGCGTGGCTTATGAATGGCATCACACAGTGGAGAAAATGCAGCACCGGCCGTCAGTGCGGAAACATAATCGTCCACCGCCGTTGCACCGGCATAAAGGCCGGCCGAGGCCATAATTAGCTTTTCGTTCGATCCGAATTTTCCGGTAATCCATTTGGAAAACGCTTCCGTCGCACCCACCTTCTTCATGGCGATAATGATGCCGCCACAGAAGAAAAAGCTCATATACATTTCTACATTTTCCGCGTCACACAGACTCGTTTGCATATCCATAAAAAACGCGGAAATTGCTCCAAATTTATACCACTGTATATACATGGCCAATGTACCGAGCACCAACGCCGACATCACATCCCGTGTCAAAAGCGCATATACAAACAATCCCACCAGGGGAAGTAACAAAAGTACGCTTCCTTGCGTAACTGACTGCGGCAGCAAAAATAATCCGACGCAAAAGAAAAACCAAAATATCCAAAGGGATACCATTTTTCGATCGTTATGTTTCGGATGCATGGCATACGCAATCCGTTTGAAAATATTTGCGGTATTCATCCTCTCAACTCCAATCTCTTTTTTTTGTTAAAAAAGAAGAGGTGCCCGGATTTATCCAAGCACCTCTTTGTACCTCTTTTTTACAAGGCCTATCTTAAACCCTCGTATCATACAAGAGTCAATATGTTTTTAAAAAAAGATTGAAGTCTGATTTTATATGGAAAACCTAGCCGCCAATCTGCGACATAATCTGTAATCCGCATACTCCGGTATGCGGATTTTCTTATCTACATCACTAACGCCGAAAGTCCCGCGGACTTCACGGCCTTTTTCATTACTTTCTTAACGGCGTGGGTCTTCGTCTTCACCATGTTCAGCTCTTTGGCACCGCTAAATATCTTCTTCCCCGCCTTTATCTTCCTGCCCAAAAACCTGATCTGCTCCAGGTTATTGCAGTTGCGGAACGCATTGTTGCCCACCTTCTTAACGTTCTCCCCCACCGTAATGGTCCGGGCAATGGAGTAACCGCGGAATGCGTTCGCCGCAATTGCCGTTACCTTATATTTAACTCCGTTGTAGCTGATGGTGGAGGGAACCTTGATGTTCTCCTGCCAGCCGTAGGTGGCCAGGCACTTAACCTTGGGCGACTTCTTCTTAGCGCTCGTCACCTGATAAACCATGTGCCACGCATTGCTGTCGGTGTATATCTTCGTCCCCTTCTCCAGAGGATCGGCGGCATGACAGTCCGCGCCTCGCGACAGGAAAAAAGCAAGGCATATCACAACACCTATAAGCAGGGATATAATCTGTTTTTTAAGTCTACATTCTATCATGCTACCATGATAATTTAGTATATCCATAAAGTCAACCGCATGATATGTTGCGTTTTATATGCACTTTCGTTATAATAGTTATGTATTTTTGGGAGTACATTCCCAATGAGAAACTTTATTAATTTAGGAGGGTAAATGACAATGGACAACAATTCCTGCGATCTTTCCAAGATCGAAGGCGTTCTTGACGAACTCGCTTCCGTCGAGGGAAGTCTGATAACCATTCTCCAGAAAACCCAGGAGATTTACGGCTATCTTCCCATGGACGCCATCTACCGCATCAGCGAGAGGACCGGACAGTCCCCCGCTAAAATTATGGGATGCGCCACTTTCTACGCGCAATTCCGTCTCAATCCCATCGGAAAATATCTGATATACCTGTGCAAGGGCACGGCCTGTCATGTTAATAATTCCGACCTCATCGGCACCACTATCACCGAGGAGCTGGGAATATCCGACGGCGAGACCACTCCCGACGGTCTCTTCACCCTTGAGTACGTTAACTGCCTGGGATGCTGCTCCCTCTCTCCCGTTATGATGATTAACGGCGAGACCTACGGATCACTTACTCCCCAGAAAACCATTGAGATTCTTAACGAATACAAAGCGAGGGAGGCGAAGGCATCATGAGAATAGTTGTTGGAGAAGGCAGCTGCGGTATCGCCGCAGGCGCAGCCAAGGTCTACGACGCTCTTAAGGCAGCTTTGGGAAATGACTCCAAGGCCACGCTTGGCATCACCGGATGTAACGGTATGTGCTACCTCGAGCCCATCGTAGATATTTATGATGATAATAAGACACTGCTCCACCGCCTCGTCAAGGTGGCACCCGAGCAGGCAGAGAAAATTGCGGAGTTCGTCTGTTCCGGCGACGTAGAGGCCATCAAGCCCATGATCATCAGTGAAGATGATGAGGCGTTCCTCTCACGTCAGACCAGGATCGTGCTCCGACATTGTGGTGTCATTGACCCCACAAACATTGACGACTACACGTCTGACGACGGTTTCAAGGCTCTCGAGGAGATGCTCGACCACATGTCCCCCGAGGACGTAATAGGCGAGATCAAGACCTCCGGCCTGGGCGGCCGCGGCGGCGCCGGATTCCCCACATGGTTCAAGTGGAATTCCGCCAGAGGATCCGCAGGCGAGGACAAATACCTTATCTGTAACGCCGACGAGGGTGACCCCGGCGCGTTCATGGACAGGGCCGTTATCGAGTCCGATCCCTACAGCCTCATCGAGGGTATGCTCATCGGAGCCTACGCCATCGGCTGCAAGGAGGCATTCGTTTACGTTCGTGCAGAGTATCCTCTCGCCATCGAGCGTCTGGAGGAGGCACTTAAGATCGCCGAGGAGAAAAACTACGTCGGCGACAACATCCTGGGCACGGACTTCTCATGTCATATCCACATCAAGGCAGGCGCAGGCGCGTTCGTCTGCGGCGAGGAGACAGCTCTTATCGCATCCCTCGAGGGCGAAAGAGGCATGCCCCGCCTTAAGCCTCCCTTCCCCGCTCAGAAGGGTTACATGGAGAAGCCCTCCAATATTAATAACGTAGAGACGTTCGCCAACGTTGCATGGATCATCCACAACGGCGGCGCCAAGTTCGCCGAGCTCGGTACCGAGAACAGCAAGGGTACCAAGGTTTTCGCACTCAGCGGAAAGATCAAGAAGGGCGGACTCGTTGAGGTCGAGATGGGCAAGACCCTCCGCGAGGTCATCTATGACATCGGCGGCGGCATCAGGGATGACAAGGAATTCAAGGCCGTTCAGCTCGGAGGACCCTCCGGCGGCTGCGTTCCCGCTCACCTCTTAGACACCATCATCGACTACAAGGCACTCCAGTCCATCGGCGCCATCATGGGCTCCGGCGGAATGGTTGTTATGGACTCTTCCACCTGCATGGTTAACACGGCCAAGTTCTTCCTGAACTTCACGTCGTCCGAGTCATGTGGCAAGTGCGTTCCCTGTCGTATCGGAACCACCAGGATGAAGGAAATCCTCACCCGCATCTGCGAGGGCGAGGGCAAGGAAGGCGACATCGAGCTCCTCGAAGAGCTCTGCGGCGCTGTAAAAGACGGTGCCCTCTGCGGCCTCGGCCAGACGGCTCCGAACCCCGTTCTCACCACCATCCGCTACTTCAGGGATGAGTACGATGCCCACATCAAGGAGAGCAGGTGCCCCGCTGCACAGTGTTCCTCACTTGTTACTTACTCAATCAACGAAGATGTTTGCGTCGGCTGTACCGCCTGCGCACGCAACTGCCCCGTAAACGCCATTACCGGCGAGGTCAAGAAGCCTCACACCATAGACGAGGATGCCTGCATCAAGTGCGGATCCTGCTATGATAAATGCCGCTTCGGCGCGATCGTAAGAAACTAGGAGGGATCACAATAATGGAATACATAAATATAACCATAGACGGTATTGAAATCGAGGCCCGCAAGGGCCAGACCATCCTGGAGATCGCCACCCAAAACGGAATCGACATTCCCACCTTGTGTAACGACGAGCGCGTTAAGCCCTACGGCGCATGCGGTCTCTGCGTGGTTGAAGTAGAGGGAAGCCCCAAGCTCATGAGAGCCTGCGCTTCTACAGCCAACGACGGCATGAAGATCCACACTCACACCGAGCGTGTAGAGAAGTCCAGGAAGGTGGCCATGGAGCTCATCATGAGCGACCACTCCGGAGACTGCCGCGGACCGTGTACACTCAACTGCCCCGCCGGCACGGATTGCCAGAGTTACGTTAAGCAGATTGCACTCGGAAACTACACCGAGGCAGTTAAGATCATCAGGGACAGGGTACCCCTTCCCTCATGCGTTGGCCGTATCTGCCCGCATCCCTGCGAGGATGCCTGCCGCAGAAACCTCGTCGATGAGCCCGTTTCCATCTGCTCATTGAAGGCCTTCGCCAGCGACATGGACTACAACACCGAGGACTCATTCGTACCCGAGGTAGCACCCTCCACAGGCAAGAAGGTCTGTATCATAGGTGGCGGTGTTTCCGGTATGACAGCCGGTTACTACCTCAGAATCAAGGGCCACGACATCACCATCCTCGACGCTATGCCCAAGAACGGCGGTATGTTCCGCTACGGCATCCCGAACTATCGTCTGCCCAAGAACATCCTCGAGCAGGAGATCAATGTGCTTCGCCGTATGGGAATCACCTTCCGCAACAACGTGTTCGTGGGTAAGGACGTTCAGCTCGAAGACCTCCGCAAGGAGTATGACGCAGTGGTTGTTGCCATCGGCGCATGGAACGACACTCCCCTGCGCTGCGAGGGCGAAGACCTCGAGGGCGTACTCGGCGGAATCAAGTTCCTTAGCGACATCGGCCTGGGCGTGAAGCACGACCTCGGCAAGAACATCGCCGTTGTCGGCGGCGGTAACACCGCAATGGACGCATGCCGCAGCGCAATGCGTCACGGCGCAGAGCATGTTTACGTAATCTACAGACGTACGCAGGCAGAAATGCCCGCGGAGGAGATAGAGATCGAAGAGGCAATGGAGGAAGGCGTGGAATTCAAGTTCCTCACCAACCCCGCAGAGATCATCGGCGAGAACGGCCACGTTAAGGCCATCAAGCTTCAGGTCATGGAGCTCGGTGAGCCCGATGCATCCGGCCGCCGCCGCCCCGTTCCCGTGGAAGGCAAGTTCGAGACCCTCGAGGTCGACACTGTCATCGCAGCCATCGGTCACGTGCTTCGTCCGGACGGATTCGAGGCCCTCGAGAAGAGCCCCAAGGGCAACATCGAGGCCGGTATCGCTTCCTTCCGTACTTCGATGGACGGCGTATTCGCCATCGGTGAGGCCACCAATAAGGGTGCTTCCATCGCCATCGAGGCCATCGGCGAGGCGAACCGCGCCGTGGAGCAGATCCACAACTACCTCTACAATAAGACCACCTGCTTCAAGGAGCCCTTCTACTCCGAGAAGAAGGTATCCGAGGAAGACCTCGCTGACAGGCCCAAGATGCCTCGTCACGAGATGCCCCGCCGCGACAGAAAGCTCACCAAGCTCGACTTCCAGGAGGTCAATCTCGGCCTCTCCGAGGAGGACGCACGCGAAGAGGCTAAGCGCTGCCTCGAGTGCGGCTGCCACGACTACGAGAGCTGTACTCTCATCCGTCGCGCCAGGGAGCTGGACATCAATCCGAAGCGCTTCGAAGGCTCGAACCATCCTTCCTACAAGGAGGAGCGCCTCGAGATCATCGAGAGAGACCAGGGCAAGTGCCTCCTGTGCGGTCTGTGCGTACGCATTTGCGACGAGCAGGCTAAGCAGGGAATACTCGGCCTGGTAGGACGTGGATTCGGAACGGTCGTTAAGCCCGAGTTCCGTGATCCGGCCACCATCGCCGTCTGCAAGGACTGCGGTCTGTGCGTAAGCGCGTGCCCCACCGGCGCGCTGAAGCTCCTCGACAAGTAATAGTTTCAACAGTCCGGATACCGACGCCAATGACGTTCCGGGTCCCGATTATTGTTATCAAATTCGGGGTTTTACTGTGATTGACAAGTCAGGGGCAAATTGCTAATATACCATATGAACGAGGCCGATACAGCATTCGTATCGGCCCCGTTTTTTATTCCGTAAACGTATTATTTGACCACGCATAAATCCGGCAAGATTACGGTTTCTGCAAGAAATACCAGGGAGAGAACATGGATATCATAATTAATATTGTCATACTTGTAATAGCGTTTGTCGCCCTCGTTAAAGGAGCTGACATGTTCGTGGACGGCGCAGCATCCATTGCCAAGCACTTCAACGTAAGCAGCCTTATCATCGGACTTACCGTAGTCGCCATGGGCACATCCTTCCCGGAGCTGTCTGTATCGGCGAGTGCAGCCTTAAGCGGCTCTAACGAAATCGCCATAAGCAACGTACTGGGATCGAACATCTGCAATCTCCTGCTGGTGCTGGGCACCTGCGCCATGATAAGCCCTCTCACGGTCGACAGAAATATATTAAAGCGCGATTTCCCTTTTATGATTTTTGCCACCATCGCAATGTTTGCAGCGATACTTATCCCCTGCATCTCCGACTTCATCGCCCTCTCCTCAAAGGACATGGAGGCCTACGTCGGAGTCATAAGCAGGTTCATGGGAGTCGCCCTGCTCGCGATATTCGTGTGCTACATCCTCTTCCTCATAAGGGAGTCCCGCAAGTCGACTAACGCCGAGCTCTCCGAGGAGATTCCGGAGATGATATCACTCCCGAAGAGCTTCCTTTTTATCATAGTCGGAATCGTCTTAATCATTGGCGGCGGACAGGGCGTGGTATACGCGGCCCGCAACATCGCCTCATCCTTTGGCATGTCGGAGACGCTCATCGGACTCACGGTCGTAGCCATCGGCACGTCCCTCCCCGAGCTCGTAACCTCCGTCGTGGCCGCCCACAAAAACGAGGCCGGACTAGCCATAGGAAACGCAGTGGGTTCGAACATATTCAACCTCCTGCTCATCCTCGGCGTATCCTCCGCGATCAACCCGATTTCCGTCAATGTGGCATCTATCTACGACATGGCCATACTCATCTTCGTGAGCGTAATCACCATGGTCTTCTGCTCCCGCAAAAAAGACCTGAACCGCGGCGAGGGCTTCGTGATGGTGCTGATGTACGCAGCCGAGATCGTCTTTTCAATCGTAAGATAAACATCTGTATTTCGCCCCGGGGGCGATTCCTCCCCCGTCGGCGGCGTTATGTCACCCCGCCCCGGCGCGGCATTTTCCCCAAAAGTGGACTAAAACTACCCCGTGCACGCTCTTTTAGTCCACTTTTGACCGGGTGGCGGCGTTATGTCAACCCGTTCCGGCGCGGGGATTTCCCCAAAAGTGGACTAAACCTGCCCCGTGCTTGCTCTTTTAGTCCACTTTTGACTGGCCTGGGGCGTTATGTTAACCCATCCCGGCGCGGCCTTTTCCTGAAAAGTGGACTAAAACTACCCCGCGAACCTGCTTTTAGTCCACTTCTGACTGGCCTGGGGCGTTATGTTAACCGTCCCCGGCGCGGGGATTTCCCCAAAAGTGGACTAAACCTACCCCGCGAACCTGCTTTTAGTCCACTTTCGGTCCGGCGGCAGCGTTATGTCAACTTGCGTCCTTGCTGCTTTTTCGCAAATCTGACCCAAACCGCGATTTTGCGAAGCGGGACGCCTGGGGTTTTTCGCAGACTGCCTGAAAGCCGTGGTTTGCGAAAGATTTTAAAATCTTTCACGGGCGCAGGTTGACATAACGCCGCTCACTCTTCCCCGCGCCGCATCACCCCACCCACGGCACCATAACTTCACTCGGGCGGCTCGACCCACGCCTCAGGCAAAACACTAAACTCCACATCGAATCTACCCCCACTTCGGCCAACACACTTCACGCCACATCGAATCTACCCTTGCTTCGGCCAATACACTTAACTCCACATCGAATCTGCCCTCGCTTCAACCAACACACTTCACGCCACATCGAATCTACCCTCGCTTCGGCCAACACACTTCACACAAATCGTGCAGCTTACGTTTCAGGCAGGCGAACCCTCTCAGTCGAACCGGCTTACGCTTCAAGTGCGAACCAATTTGCGAGCGCTTTTAGCGCAGGTGAAATCCACCTCTTACGGAGACTTTTTCGTGCAGGCTCTTCCTGCACGAAAAAATAAGGCGGACGTTAGTGAATCTTAACGAAGGTATTGAAAATACCTGAGTTTCGATTCACTTCGTCCGTCTTGTCGTAGTTAGAGGTTAGTTCACCGGAGCGTTGCGAGCGATTCGCACGAAGCGTAAGCCGGTTCGACTGAAGCGGG
>JAILAS010000112.1 GCA_024681495.1 Eubacterium sp.
GGGGTCGAACATGTAACTCAGGTTTCGGGCGAGCCTGCCGGCAATGTCCGTGCCCTTGTTTTCGGCGTGAATGAACGACGCCTCCGCCCGGGCGTTCCTCTCGGCGCCGGTGCTAAGGTAATACTCGTCGAAGACAAATACCACGTGCGAGATGTCGTGATCCTCTATGGCCACGCGAACGGCCTCCTCGGAGCACATGTAGGTCTGGGAATTGGTTCCCATGTTATACGATTTAAGGCCCGTATACGCATCCACCACCGAGGGATCCACATCCTCGAGGCAGGTAGAGTTTCCAATGTAAATCATGTCCAGCTGTTCGTCGTCCTTGGCCCTGTAGAGATCCCACATCTGGGAGCTGCTGGTGCAAAACGGTGTAATCAGGAAGGTGAGCACGCCGTTGAACACGAAGAACAGCGCTATGAAAAAGAGGATTTTTAAAAGTCTCTTAGAAGTTCGCATATAAGAAACCTCCTCCCACGTTCTGGAATATAAACGCGCAGAGCATCGTGAAGAACACGAGGCAAAGCAGTGTGCTCTGCAGCGCGAAATGTCTGGCGCAGATCCAGTCGTACATATCGGTGCCGCGCTCCCTTATCACGCTGCGCACGATGACGAGAAGACCCGCCAGAATCAGGAATATCGTTATCAAAACACGCCCGTCGGACTTCAATATGGTTGACATAAGTATGCTGCCAAACTGGCTGAAGTCCCAGTCGGGGCGCGTGACCATATGCGTGAGCACGCGCGGGAGCAGCCTTATGTCTCCGACCATTACGATTACCTCTCCGAATGCGACGAGCAGGTCGGTGCGCACGATACGCCATACCTTAAGGCCCGCGGCCCCGTCGGGGATGTGCAATACCTTATTAAACCAGCCGAGCACGGGCTTGCACAGCTCGCCCAGGCTGATGATGACGCCGTTGTACAGGCCCCAGACCACGTAGTTCCATCCGGTCCCGTGCCACACTCCCACAAGGAAGAACACGACGATGTTTCCGACCACGGCGGGGAAGATACGCCCCACCTTGCCGCAGTGGGCGGTTCCCCACTTCAGCAGGTTCATCATTGGCTTGGTAACGGCCATGGGATAGAACACGTAGTCCCTCATCCAGTCGCCGAGGGTAATGTGCCAGCGATGCCAGAAGTCCGCCAGGGACGGCGAGAAGTACGGCTGGTTGAAATTGTCCTTAAGCTCGAGGCCGAAGAGGCGCGAGACAGCCAGCACCATGTCGATACCGCCCGAGAAGTCGCAGTAGAGCTGGATCAGACAGAAAAGCGTGCCCATCACAACGGTGGTGCCGCTCGCCTCGCCCACGTCCTTAAACGACGCGTCCACGACCTTCACCAGGACGTCCGCGAGCGCGTACTTCTTAAGGAGTCCGAACGCGAAGAGGAAGGCCGCGCGCTTTATGTTTTCGAACTTAAACGCGTGGCGCTCCGCGAACTGCCTGCCCAGGGAGTCGTACCTGCTGATGGGTCCCTGAATCATCTGCGGGAACCAGGATACGAAAAGCAGGAATCTGAGATAGTTGCGCTCGGGCTCGTACTTGTCCATGTAGACGTCGAAGAAGTACGAGAGCGCCTGGAATGTGTAGAAGGAAAGGCCTATCGGAAGGAGCAGGCCGGAGTTGAAGTTCAGGACCTTAAACGTCACGAGGTTTCCGATAACGAGGATGATAGCCAGAACGAGCACCACCCTCTTCTTTCGGGTGTGAACGAGCTTGAGGCGTTTCTTGTCGTCGCGCGTGAGCCCCTCCGCCTTCTTTTTGGCCTTAAAGCCCTCGTTCATCCTGCCGACAATAAAGCCCAAAATCCATACAACAAAAGAAAGGCCTAACACTACCGAGATGTAGGCCTCTCCCAATACTGCATAAAACGTAAGGCTGCCCGCTAAGAGCAGAATCCATTGAACACGACTACAGACAGTATAGTAAAGTATCGCCAATAAAATGACGAATGCCAAAAATTCAACCGAATAAAACTGCATGATATCCCCACTCCTGTTACATACGGTTGATTATACGATATTTCACACTAAAAAGATAGGTGCAATTCGTGGGAGGGGTAAGGGCGTTTACTCTGCGGCGCCGCCATCCGGCTCAGGATTGACGTTTACTCTGCGGCTCCGCCATCCGGCTCAGGATTGGCATGCGAGGGGACCACTCCCTGAAGATTATCGGCAGGACTCATTCGGGAGTGGCTGCCGGAGGGACGCAGTTCGCCCGCGGTGCGCGCAATCAGGTACGCGCTTATGAAAAAGGTCAAAACATCGGAGACGGGCATGGAGTACAGCACGCCGTCCAGGCCGAAGAATACCGGGAGCAGCAGCGCGAATCCCACGCCAAACACTATCTCCCTGACCATCGAGAGCACTGTGGACGCGAGCGCCTTGCCCAGGGACTGCAGGTAGATGAACGTCCCCTTGTTCACTGTCGCAAGGACCATCATGCACAGGTAGGTCCTGAACGCCTTTACGGCGAACTCGGTGTAATAGGCGCTCTCATTGGCGGCGCCGAAGATACCGATGAGCTGCACCGGGAAAGCCTCTACGATGACCAGTGCCACCGCCCCGACCAGGGCCTCGTAAGTCAAAAGGAGCTTAAACAGGTGGAGGGCTCTGTCCTTCCTGCCGGCCCCCATATTGTACCCGACAATGGGGATGCAGCCGGCCGCCATGCCCACCGCGATGGAGATGACTATCTGGAAAAACTTCATGACGATGCCCACCACGGCCATGGGAATCTGTGCGTACTCCTCGAGGCCGAACACGGGGTCGAGGGCGCCGTACCGGCGGATCATGTTGTTTATCGCTGCCATCGCCATCACCAGCGCAATCTGTGACAGGAAGCTGGTGATTCCGAGCGGGATGAACCTTTTTACCAGTCGGCCATGGATGCCGAAGCTGCTTTTACCCAGACTCACAGCCCTCATGTGGAACAGGTACCACACGGCCAGGGCGGCCGTGAATATCTGGCCCAGGATAGTCGCGAGGGCGGCGCCCATCATCCCCATGTGGAGCGGGAAGATGAAGATGGGGTCTAATATTATGTTAACCACCGCGCCCGCCACGGTCGAGACCATTGCGAAGCGGGGGCTTCCGTCCGATCGGATAATGGGGTTCATCGCCTGGCCGAACATGTAGAAGGGAACTCCCAACGCAATCCAGAAGAAGTAGATGCGGGACTGCTCGAAGGTCGCCTCGTTCACCCGTCCGCCGAAGGCCGTAAGGATGGGATCCATGAACACCAGATACACGCACATGAGTGCAATGCCGGCCATGCCCGCCAGGATTATAGCACTGCCCACGCTCCTGTGCGCGTCGTCCTTCCTCCCCGCGCCCAGCGAGATGCTGACGAAGGCGCAGCAACCGTCGCCGATCATGACCGCAATGGCCAGGGCCACTACGGTGAGCGGGAAAACCACGGTGTTGGCTGCATTACCGTACGATCCGAGGTAGGTGGCGTTGGCGATGAATATCTGGTCAACGATGTTGTAGAGCGCTGCGACCAGCAACGAAATAATGCACGGCACCGAATACCGGCGCATAAGTGTGCCGACGGGAAGTGTCTCC
>JAILAS010000122.1 GCA_024681495.1 Eubacterium sp.
GGAATAACCGGGGAGTTTGGCATCAGCCCGCAGGATCTTCACCTGGAGATCGATGAGTCGTGCTATGCCGAGAATCCCCAGCAGCTCGTGCAGGTGACCGGGAGGCTTAGGGATAAGGGCTTCGTTGTCGAGCTCGATGACTTCGGCAGCGGACACTCATCGCTGAGTATTCTTTCGTCGCTGCCCATTGATGTCTTAAAGATTGACATGCAGTTCATCAAGTCGATGCATGACGATGAGAAGAACATGAAGATGCTGGAGATTATCATGGACATCGCCCGGACACTTGACGTCCCTGTCACGGCGGAGGGCGTGCAGACGGAGCAGCAGTACAGAGATCTTAAGAAGATGAACTGCAACATGATTCAGGGATATTTTTCCAAGCCCGTTCCCGCGGATGAGTTCGAGGCGCTTCTCACCAATTCGTGACACATATGAAAAAACCGGCGGTTATTTCCGGGTGGAAGTAATCGCCGGGATTTTTTTGTTATCGGGCGTTTGGCTGCGGGGTTTCACCGACCGCGCCAGACGGACTCTAGTCGCAGATTTTCTTCAGGTTTTCGAAGGCGGCCTTCGCCTCAGCCATGGAGCTGTCGTAGCCGCCGGCCTTGGCCCTGAGGAGCTCTGTCAGCTCGCATATGGGGTCGGACAGCGGAGTGAGGGAGAGGTTCGTCGCCACGCCCTTGAGCCCGTGGGCGTATCCGAACGCCGCCTCGATGTCGCCCGATGCTATGCTGTTTTCGAGGGCGTCCATCTCCTCGGACTGAGCGGCCTTGTTGACCAGCTTCAGGTACAAAGTCTCCTTATTCGCACACCTCTTTACTCCGGTGTCCACATCTGCTCCGTATTCTCGTAAATCATCCAGGTTCATATTGCCTCCTTATCCGATGTACTTCTTTAAAGTGCTGTATAGTTCCTTTTCGTCGATGGGCTTGGCCAGGTGCGCATTCATGCCCACTGCCAGGCATTTCTGTGCGTCCTCAGCGAAGGCGTCGGCGGTCATGGCGATGATGGGCACGGCCAAAGCGTCCTTCCTGTGGAGGGAGCGGATGGCGTCCGTGGCCTCAAAGCCGTTCATGTTGGGCATTCGAAGGTCCATGAGGATGGCGCTGTAGTAGCCCTCTTCGGACCGGTCGAACATGTCGCGGGCGAGCTTTCCGTCCTCGGCGTGGTCTACGCTGAAGCCCACCTCCTCGAGAATCGCGATAGCAATCTCGGCGTTTATGGGGTAGTCCTCAGCCAGGAGGATGCGCTTGCCGGAGAAATCATAATTATCGCCGGTGTCAGCCTCTGCGGATGCAACGTCATTTCCGGCCAGCTTGTTTAGCTCGTGGAAGAGCGTGGACTTAAAGAGCGGTTTGGCGATGAATCCGGTCACGCCGGCCTCGAGCGCCTTGTCCTCGATCTCGCTCCAGTCGTAGGCGGTGATGATCATAAGGGGCATGTCATCGCCGATGAGGCCGCGGATGCGCTCCGAGGTCTCTATGCCGTTCAGGTCGTCCATCTTGTAGTCGATGAGGGCGGCGTAGTAGTCCTCGCCGGATGCGTGCGCCCCTTCGATCATGGTGACGGCCGTCTTTCCGTCGGTGCAGTATTGGGCGTCAATCCCCATTTCCTCCAGAGATTGAACCGCGGTCCGGCAAAGCTCTTCGTCGTCGTCCACCACGAGAATCTTCCATGCGGGAAGAGTCATTTCGGCGGTCGTATCGTCGGCGCGCTCGAGATCTATAGTCACATGGAATGTGGAGCCCACACCGACCTCGCTCTCGACCTCAATGGTGCCGCCCATGGCGTCAATTATGTGCTTGGAGATGGCCATTCCAAGGCCGGTTCCTTGTGTCTTCTGTATTCTTCGGGAATCCTCGCGCTCGAAAGCGTTGAAGATCTTCTCCTTGAACTCTTTGGTCATGCCCATTCCGTTGTCCTTCACGTACAGATGGGTGCGCACGTAGTCGTCTCCCTTGGGGGATTCCTCCTGGTTCATGCTCACGGAGATGCTGCCACCCTCGGGCGTGAACTTAATGGCGTTGCTGAGGAAGTTAAGGATAACCTGGTTGATCCTCACCCCGTCACAATACACCTCCTCGGTGATTATGTTGGATATGAAGATGTTGAAGTTCTGGTTGCGGTCCTTTATCTGCGGCTGGACGATGTTGCATATGGTCTCCATTATCTCCTTGAGGGAGAGCACCTCGGGGCTGAGCGAGAGCCTGCCGCTCTCGATCCTGGACATGTCGAGGATGTCGTTGATAAGGCCCAGGAGCTGCTTGCTCGACAGCGTTATCTTATCGAGGCATTCGTCGACCTTCTCCGGCTTGTCTATGTTGGATTTGGCAATTTGCGTCATGCCGACAATGGCGTTCATCGGCGTGCGGATGTCGTGGCTCATGTTGGAGAGGAACTCGCTCTTCGCATTGCTGGCGCGCTCCGCGTCCTCCCGGGCCTGTTCCGCGGCCTGCTTGGCGCTCTCTGCGGCCTTCCTCGCCGATGTCTCAGCGTCCGTGGCCCTCTTAAGCTCCCTGAGCTGCCGGTTCGACATCCGGATATAGATTCCGAATACAATAATCAGCATTACCGCTATGGAAATGAGAGCGACTACGGTGGCGGTGGTGCGGTTGGTACCCATGTCGTTTACCACCTCATCGAGCACACCGTACGGCAATATGGCGACCAGGTACCAGCTGTCGGACTCGAGCGGGGTGCAATATATGTTTCGCCTCTCCGAAAGTGCACGGCTGTCGTCGCTGTAGTTCAGGGTCATGGAGAAATTTTCCCCCGCGGCCATGGCCTCCTTAAGGGAGTCCACTGCCTGCTCGGCAGACATTCCCGAGGGTGTATCGTAGTTGAGAATCTTGTCGAAGTAGTTGTATTCCACGTTTTCGCCGTTGCTTATGACGTAGGAACCATCCATCCTTATGACGCTGAAGTATACCAGATTCTCGGAACCTGTGTCGCTTAAGCCCATGAGGTTGCTGTAGAGGGTGGTGGTGTGCGCTGCGAGCACACCGGCGGACATGGAAC
>JAILAS010000130.1 GCA_024681495.1 Eubacterium sp.
CCGAATACGCCTCTGCTTCGAAGATAATAGAGGGGAGCGTGGTGGTGTTCGACGGCTTCACCGGATTCACCCCCGTGCAGATGGTGCTTGTCCGGGCGATAATGGAGAAGGCGGCGCTCTGCAGATTCACGGTCACGGCGGATCCCTCCGAGGACCTCATGCATCCCGGCGGGGGAGAGGACCTCTTTCACCTCAGCAAGAAGACGGTCGCCACGTTGCTAAACGCGGCGTCGGAGGCGGGGGCGAGTGTCCTCGAACCGGTTTTGGTCGAGTCAGATGCGAACGACAGGTTTGCGGATTCGCCGTCCCTCCGAGCCCTCGAGAAGGGGCTTTTTAACCCCGACGTCAGGCCGGTTGAGATGGAGGGGGACGACGTGCACATCTGCGCGGTCGAAAGCCCCAGGGAGGAGCTCGCTTTCTGCGCCTCGACCATAAGGACGATGGTGGCTCACGGAGAGTTCGCGCCCGATGAGATTGCCGTTGTCACAGGCGATATCCACCGCTATGCGGATGAGGCTCCGGCCGTCTTCGCCCGTTACGGGCTCAATGTGTTTGTCGACAGCACCGTCCCCGTCACCTACGATGCCTTCGTGGAGTGCGTGCGAGGAGTGCTGGCTGTGGCCTCCGCCGACTTTTCCTACGAGAGCCTGTTCGGGCTCATAAGGACGGGGTTCATCTCCATCGAGAGGAAGGCCGCGGACGTGCTGGAGGACTACCTGCTGTGCTGCGGGATAAGGGGCAGGAGCGCATGGCGCAGACAGTGGACCTACAATCCGCTCAAGCTCGAGCCCGCAGAGCTCGAATCCGTAAACGAATCGCGTAAAATGATAATTTCATTTTTTGACGATGAGCAGGCGCAGTGCCTGTGGAAGAAGTCCTCTGTCAGGGACATCACCCTGGCCGTGTATTCGGTGCTCGACGCCATAGGCTCGGGTGGCAGGATAGAGAAGATGGCGGAGGGATTCCGTGAGAAGGGCGATGAAATACGCTCGAAGCGCCTGTACTCAGTGCACAAAAACGTGATGAAACTTTTTGAAAAGCTCGTGGATTTCCTGGGTGACGATGTGGTTTCCATAAAGGAATACACCCAGCTTCTCGAGGCGGGGCTCTCCGACATGAACTTTGGCATGGTTCCCCAGTCCAGGGACGCGGTGGTGCTCGGCGACATCGAGAGGACGAGGCTCAGCGATGTGAAGGTCCTCTTCGTGATTGGTGTTAACGACGGCGTACTGCCCAAGAAGGTCCCGGAGGGAGGCATCATATCCGAGCTCGAGCGCGAGGCCCTCATCGAGGGAGGTCTGGATCTCTCCCCCGGTGCGAGGGACAATTCGCTCTCCCAGGAGTTCTACATGTACATTAACCTCACGTCGCCGTCCCATAAGCTCTTCCTCACGTATTCGATTATGGGCGATGCCGATGGCGTGATGACGCCGTCGTACCTGATACGCGAGGTGGAGAGGGTGTTCGACGGCCTCGAGACCGGCGGCTTCTCGCAGGAGGAGGGATCGGGAGCGCTCAGCCCCGGGACTCTGGTGCCGTTTTTTGCCAACGGGCTGCGCAGGGTCGTTGAGGAGGGCGAGATCGACTCTCGCTGGCTGGTGCTCATGAAGTGGTATAAGAACAACCCCGCCTACGCCGCATTGGCGGACGCCGTGATAAAGGGCTCACTGTTCTACGATCCGGCGGTGTCCATATCTGAGGAGAGCGTGAAGGCGCTCTACGGAGACGTGCTGAACGCCAGCATATCGCAGCTGGAGAAGTGCGCCGGATGCGCCTTCTCCTATTTCTTAAACTACGGATTAAGATTACAGGAGAGAAAGCTCAGATCCTTCGAGGCGTCCGACCTGGGCAACATCTATCACGATGCCATAAGCGAATTCACGGCCTGGGCGCTGGAGAACGAGAGGGACTTCCACTCGCTGACCGACGAGGAGATAGAGTCCGTGGCGCTCGAATGCGTGAACAATGTGCTGGCCGGTGAGGACGTGGTCTTAAACGACGATGCCGCCGGTGGCTTCAGGGCGCGCCGCATCCGACGTGTGTTCAAGCGGAGCGCCGGAACCATCTGCGCGCAGATAAAGGCGGGTACTTTCGAGCCGGTCTGGACCGAGAAGGGATTTAAGATCGACCTTGATGGGACGAAGCGTGTGAAGCTGCGCGGAAGGATGGACAGGGTGGACATTACCAATAAGGACGAGGCGCTGGTGCGCGTTGTCGATTACAAGTCCTCTAAGAAGACCCTCGATCTCAATGGCCTCTACGCCGGCACGTCCCTCCAGCTGCTCATATATCTTAAGGCCGCCGTGGATGTGCTCTCAGCGGAAAAGTACGGTGACTATAAGCCGGCAGGAGCCTTCTATTACGTAATGGAGGACCCGATCGTGAAAGGCTCTCCTCAGACGATGAATGCCTCCGAGACTGAGCTTGACAGGGAAATCAGGGCGGAGCTTTCGCTGAATGGGATATCTGTGAACGATGTGGCCGTCATGGATGCGCACGACTCGAGCGGGGACAGCAAGTCAATCGTTGCGAACATTGCGAGGAACAGTAACGGAGAGGCCAGGAAGGACGACAAGCTGGTACCCATGGACGTCCTCGACGACTACATCAACGATGCATGTTACATCGCAGGGCGGCTGGGCGAGCAGATTCTCTCGGGCGCAGCCGACGTGTCGCCCATGAGGTTCAGTGCGGAGAACACCAGCTGCAGGTTTTGCAGGTTCTCGGCCGTCTGCGGATTCGACCCCGTATCGGACCACTGGGATTACAGAAATAAGAACGACGTGGCCGAGGCACGCAGGGCCGAGTGCGAGAGTGCCAGGACGAAAGGAGGTGACGAGAGATGAAATTCACCGATGAACAGCAGAAGGTAATAGACGAGAGGGGCAGGGACATACTCGTGTCCGCCGCGGCCGGCTCAGGTAAGACCGCCGTGCTGACGCAGAGAGTTATCGACAGGATCCTCGACGAGAGCGACCCTGTGGACATAGATCGCATGCTCATAGTGACGTTCACGAAGGCTGCCGCCACCGAGATGCGGGAGAGAATCGGCCGCAAGCTTGACGACGCTCTCGCCGCCGACAGAGGAAACAAGCGCATAAAGCGCCAGAGGGCGCTGCTTAGGAACGCGCATATTTCCACCATCCACAGCTTCTGTAAGTGGGTCATAGACAACTATTTCTACATGCTCGATTTCGACCCGTCGTGCAGGGTGGCGGACGACAATGAGCTGGCGCTGCTTCGGAATGAGACCGTACAGGACCTCCTGGAGGAACACTTCGCCGCCGGCGACGAGGACTTCGAGGAGTTCTGCGAGAGGTACGGCTCGGACAAGAACAACGACAGGCTGGAGAAGCTCGTGCTCGACCTCTACGATTACTCCACTTCGTACCCGTGGCCCCGAAAGCTCCTCTCCGGAGCAGCGGATGCCTACGACGCGAAGAATGCGGACGAACTCAGGGAAAAGGCCTGGTTTAAGGCCATGATGGAGTATGCACACTCCGAATTCGAAGAATTAAATGAAAATTATAGAAAAGCCATAGAGATCTGCGAACAGGCGGGGCAGGAGGGGTATCTCAAACGCCTTGTACCCGAGAAGTCACAGTGTGAGCAGCTCTGTGAAGAGAGCGATTACGAAAAGTGCAGGGAGATACTCTACTCGATTAAGTTCGAAAAACTCTCTCCCACCAGATCTGCGGATAAGGAGCTTACGGCCATGGCGAAGGCGCTGCGCGATTCCTGTAAGTCATCGATAGTCGATCTGTGCAAAAATTTCTTCCTCCTCCCGCCGGAAGGTGCCGTTTCGCACTTAAGGAGCGCCGGCAGGGGCGTGGCTACCCTGTCCCGGCTTACAATGGAGTTCTCCGAAAGGTTTGAGGCCGCCAAGGCGTCCAAGTCGATAATGGAGTTTTCCGACTTAGAGCACAGGGCTCTGCAGATTCTCGTGAATGAGGACGGCTCCCCCACGCGGGCGGGCGAAGAGCTCGCGGAATACTTTCAGGAGATAATGACCGACGAGTATCAGGATTCCAATCTGGTTCAGGAGCTCATACTCTCGGCCGTGTCCCGAAAGGGAGACGGAAGGGACAGGTTCATGGTGGGCGACGTGAAGCAGAGCATATACGGCTTCAGGCAGGCGCGCCCCGACATCTTCACCCATAAGTACTACGCATATCCCACGGCACCTACCGATGAAGGCAGGGAGATCCGCATCGACCTGGCGAAAAACTTCCGCAGCCGCAAGGCCGTGACCACGTCTATAAACGATCTCTTCAGGCGCCTTATGCGCCCCGAGGTGGGAGGCGTGGAATACGACGACGCGGCGGCGCTCGTATACGGCGACCTCTACAAGAGCCCGGATACCGATGCGCACAGGACGAGCATCATGGTTACCGACAAGGGCGTGCACAACGAGGCCCTCATGGTCGCCACTAAGATTAAGGAGCTCATGAACCCCGCGGACCCGTTCATTGTTTACGACAAGGACGAGGACTGCGACCGGCCGATACGCTTCAGCGACATCGCCGTGCTCCTTAGGAGCGCCACTGATTCCGACATCTTCTATGACGTGTTCACCGCTGAGGGGATCCCCACCTATACCCAGACGAAGGCGGGGTATTTCTCCGCCATGGAGATTAAGGTGCTTCTTTCCTTCCTCAAGGTGATAGACAACCCGGGGCAGGACATCCCCCTCGCCGCCGTGCTCGAGAGCCCCATGTTCATGTTCGAGGCGCAGGATATGGCCGATATAACCGCATTCACAGGGAAGGATATCAGCCTGATAAAGAGACTGGAAAGCTATGCCAAAGATGGCAAAGATGAGAAAATTAAAGATAGAATCAATTCTTTCCTCGCCTTCCTGAACGAGCTCAGGGACAAGAGCGCGTACATGAAAGTGCGTGAGCTTTTGGAGTACATTCTGGAGACGACCCGGTTCGACAGCATCTGCGCCGCGATGGAGGGCGGAGACAGGAAGGCTCGGAACGTCCGCATGCTCCTGTCGAAGGCGGCCGAATTCGAGAACAGTTCCTACCGTGGCCTGTTCAGGTTCAACACCTATATAAGCAGGATGATCAGATACCAGGTGGACTATCCGCCCGGAATGTCGTCGGTCGAGAGCGATTCGGTCGGAATCTATACCATACACAAGAGCAAGGGTCTCGAGTTTCCCGTGGTCTTCCTGAGCCAGACCCACAAGACATTCAACATGGACGACCTGAAGGGAGACTTCCTCTTCGACGATGAATTAGGCGTGGGCGCGCCGGACATTGACGCCGTGAGGCGCGTGAAGACGGACACTCTCATCCGCACTTTTATCAAAAGCAGGAATAACCTCCGAATGCTTGGTGAGGAGATAAGGGTGCTCTACGTCGCAATGACCAGAGCACGCGAGAAGCTCATAATCACCGGTGCCACGGACAGCGCCGAGGAAATGGTGTCAAAATACCTGAACGATTACAACGACGGCGACGGCCGTCTCCGTGTAGGAGATATAACCAAGAATTCCACGTATCTGCAGTGGATTCTAAACGGATTGCGCCCCTATAGGGCGCTCTACCCCGCCACCTACGTAAGCGCCGACAATCTGGTGGGCGCAGCTGCGTCGATGCGCAGCGCGCGTAAACTGGAGGCGGCAGCCGTAGACAGGCTGGCCGATGAGGTAACGGACCGGGCGCTGGCCGACCTGGACGAAGCGTTCGGGGA
>JAILAS010000137.1 GCA_024681495.1 Eubacterium sp.
ATCCACCAGCGCTCCCTTAACCACCTCGGTCACAGTATCACTCTGAATAATCGCAATGAGCACGATAAACACAACCGCAGCAACCACTGCGGGTCCCCACTCCTTGATAAATTCAGCCACGAAAATCCCCACTCTCATGAACCGAATTCCATAATATTTTCTGATGAATAACCCGCCCCTGATGCGACGGGCTCCCGCGTTCCCCGGGCGATACCCGGACGCGGCAAAGATTTAAGAACGAACGCTAAGATTTGATGTGGTATTGCGCTCGTCTTGTAAACGTATTATATACTAATGCATTCGTTTTGTAAAGTGTTACTTTTTTAAAAAAAATATCCCGTTGGCAGAAACCCGGTAATAACAACGATCCAGACGATTATTCCAATATACTCAAGGACCCTTCTGACCGGATATGTATTGCGTACGTCATGCATCACGGTCAGTTCATCCAGCCGTCCTGTTATAAGAACGCTTCTGCGATAACGCTCATACCGGTCGGGCTCCGCATTGCCGGCCGGGCCGCCGGAGCGGCCGGCAACTTCCAAATCCTCCCTCGCAAACCCGTACACGTCGAGGAGGCTCGCGCCCTTCGTCCCGTAGCCGTATCCCGTCTGCGGCCGGCCTTCCCAGCCCAGCTCCCTGAGCCTTGCGGCGATTCTCCTCGCCGCCTCTTCGCCGCTTTTCTCCAGAATCCCCGTCTCCCGGATGTCAGTCAAAGCGCAGTAGCTCCCCTCGCCCAACGGGTAGACCCTCATGTACATCCCCGACAGAACGGACAATATCTCCGCATCAAACTCTCCGCCCGGCACCGCCCGCTCACCCGACAGACTCTTTACCTTATTTACATTGACAAGCACCACGCTCCCATCCTCGCAGAGCCTGTCACAGTCCCTGAAGAAATCCTCCCTGTTATTTTCCATTTCAACCCTCCTTTGCTCCGAACACTTGCAAAATAGCGCGTTTTCGGATAACATATCCCTAAGTTTGTAATTTTTTAGAAAAGGATGTGACCTTACAAATTGGACCAATCCCTTACAATACGTTTTATTTGTCTTATAATACTGATTTTCCTATCCGGCTTTTTCTCCGCAGCGGAGACAGCCCTTACCACGGCAAACCGGATTCGCATAAAAACCCTCGCCGAGGAGGGCAACCGTCGCGCCGGTCGTCTTATGAAGATATATGAAGACAGGCACGGAATGCTCGGTACCATCCTGGTTGGCAACAACATCGTCAACCTCTCGGCGTCTTCACTTTCCACCACACTTGCAATCGACCTTTTGGGAAGCTACGGCGCGGGAGTCGCCACCTTCATCATCACCTTTGTGATCCTGGTTTTGGGCGAGATTTCCCCGAAGACCATTGCTACCATTCACGCGGAGAAGATCTCTCTGACGGTCAGCGGAATAATCGCCGCCTTAATGATCATCCTCTTCCCCATCGTGAAGGTCGTTAACTTCGTTTCGAACGGCGTGCTCAGGCTCATGCGCATCGACCCCCACGCCCAGAAGGCGGCCATCACCGAGGGCGAGCTGCGCACCATCGTGAACGAGAGCCACCAGGACGGAGTCATCGAGGAGGACGAGAGGGACATGATCTACAATCTCTTCCACTTCAACGACTCTCTGGCCAAGGAGATAATGGTCCCCCGAATCGACATGATCTCGATAAGCGTGGACGCCGGCTACGACGAGCTGATGAACCTCTACAGGGCAAACATGCTCACCAGGTTCCCCGTCTACGAGGAAAATCCCGAGAACATCGTCGGCTTCATAAATATGAAGGATATACTGCTTCTGGAAAACGAAGAGGAATTCGACATTGTCGGGATTATCCGCACGCCCTACTACACGCACGAGCACAAGAACACTGCCGAGCTCATGATAGAGATGCGCGACAACCACGTTAACATCGCAATCGTGCTGGACGAGTACGGCGACGCGGCCGGAATGATCACCATGGAGGACCTCCTCGAGGAGATTGTCGGGGAGATAAGGGACGAGTACGACGACGACGAGAAGGATCCCATCCGCGAGATCTCGGAGAACATCTTCGAGGCCGACGGAAAGACCAACCTCGACGACATAAACGACGCGCTGGGACTCTCTTTAGACTCCGAGGACTACGACACCCTGGGCGGCTTCGTCATCGGACTGAGTCAGGAATTCCCCAAAGAGAACGACGAGTACGAGGTCGAAAACATATTAATACGTGTGGAAAAAATGGAAAACAACCGGGTGGAGAGGGTCAGAATCACCCTTGGGGATGCCCCGGTTTCCGAGTGATATTATAAATCAAAAGATATCAAACATCAACAACTCAAACTTACTTCAAAAAAACGACCGGGCCAAAAGCCCGGTCATCTTTTATTCGTATCTTATACCCTAGCAAGTATTTATACTCTTGGATTAGATGCAGGTGTATCCACCGTCAACGGGGATCATAACGCCGCTTACATATGTGCTGGCGGGTGCTGCAAGGAATACAACGGCCGAATCAAGCTCGCCCTCGTTTCCGTAACGCTCCATGGGGATCATCCACTTAGCGTTCTCCTGGAAGAACTCAGAGTCAAGAGTCTCCTTGGTGAGCGGTGTGTAGAAGTATCCGGGGCAGATAGCGTTTACGGTGATGCCCTTCTTGCTCCACTCGCCTGCGAGTGCACGGGTAAGGTTAACAACACCACCCTTGGCTGCGTGATAGGGAGCAGAACCAAGAGCCTTGTTTCCTACGAGACCGTACATGGAAGCGATGTTGATGATGCGGCCATAGCCTGCGGGAAGCATAGCCTGCTTAGCAACCTCACGAGCCATCTTGAAAGTACCGAAGAGGTCGATCTGAACCTCCTGATCGAACTGATCGTCGGTGATATCCTCAGCGTTGGCAACAGCACCGGTACCTGCATTGTTTACAAGGATGTCGATGCGGCCAAACTTATCCATAATCTCCTTAACTGCCTCGCCAACCCTTGCGGTGTCGGTGATATCGCAGGTAACGCCGATTGCCTCAACGCCAAACTCCTTAGCGATTTCTGCTGCGTTAGCGTCTACCTTCTCCTTACGACGAGCGAGGCAAACGATGTTTGCTCCCTGATTGGCGAGTGCCTTAGCCATCTGTACGCCAAGTCCGGTCGAGCAACCGGTAACAACAGCTACCTGTCCTTTGAGATCGAAATAGTTTTTCATGTCTGGATGTCCTCCTTAAATTAAAATATCCATTTATCCGTCACCTCTGACGGACTGTCCATCTATCATTTTATTTTTTCATCTCACCAATATCAAGTGGCTGATTATTCAGTTTTTGATTTACGGTTATGCAAAAGCGGGCGTCTATTTGATTGAATTTTAACAAAGTGTATTGTAAAATGAACACGTATGAAAGGATATGGAGGGAGGGTGAATTTATGTCTAAGCTCATTATGTTTCTGAACATGGATGGACTCATCCATTTTTCCACCACCGCCGAATTTGCATTAAGAATCGTCATCGCAGGAATCTGCGGATTCATCATAGGACTCGAGAGGGGCTACCACCAGAAGGCCGCCGGCGTGCGCACACACGTTATCGTGAGCTGTGCCTCCGCCCTGCTGATGCTCATCTCCAAGTACGGATTCCTCGACATGCCGTTCTTCGACGGGGCTTCGGACGCGGATCCCGCCAGGATTGCCGCCCAGGTGGTTACCGGCATATCGTTCCTCGGCGCGGGCGTCATCTTCAAGGACGGAAACGCCATCAAGGGACTCACCACCGCCGCCGGGATATGGTCGACGGCCGCCATCGGACTCTCGATAGGCGCGGGAATGTACCTGATAGGCATCTTCGTCACCGCCATGCTCACGATATACATGCTGGTGATGCACAAGTTCCCCATCGGCAGGGACGCCCTCATGGACTACCGGCTGCTGGTGACCGTCAGCACGCGCGACGACTACTACCCCGTAATAAAGGATCGGGCAGCAATGTGGAACGCCGAGGTGAACAGCTTCAACTGCAGGCGCGAAAGCGACGGATCCACTACATACACATTGAACCTTAAGGCATCGACCCCAATAAAAGACGAAGACGTGAGTGCGTTCATGAACTCTGACGAGAACATCGTCTTCATAGGTTCCGAGGAAGTGTAATATACGGACTTTTTACGCAAAGTAAGGGCTTTTAGCGCAAGGTCTGTTGATTTTAACTCTCTTACAGTAAATAATTGTCTGAGAATGCGAGTTATTTATTGGAGAGTATGAAATGAATGCACATTCCACATTAAACAAACAATTAGACACCGACGAACGGCTTTCCATCCTTATTGTCGACGACGACAAGCTTACACTTAAGCTTCTCAAGCACGAGCTCTCTGACCTCTTCGACTTAAGGCTGGCTACGTCCGGAAAGGAGGCTCTGAGCATCATCTCGCGCGAGAAGCCCACGATGATAATGACCGACCTTTCCATGCCAGGGATGAACGGTTCCGAGCTTATAAACACCATCAAGGAAGACCCCGAAACGTCGGACATCCCTTACATAATTACCACGGGTAATATCGACGATCTTACCGAGGCCGAGGGCCTCGAACATGGCGCCGCCGATTTCATCCGCAAGCCCTTCGACCTCACCGTACTCAGACAAAGGGTCATCCGTGTGGCCGAAGACACCAGAGAGAAGAACGATCTCAAGGATATCGCAGACAAAGACCCCCTCACCGGAGCCTTTACGAGAAGATATCTCACCGATTACATAAACGCCCTCCCCAAGGGGGAAAACGGCGTATTTTCCGTGCTCGACCTAGACCACTTCAAGTCCGTAAACGACAGGTTCGGACACAGGGAAGGCGACACCGTAATTCGTAATTTCTATACCATTATACGCAAGCTCACCAGGCAGGATGACGTTATCGCCCGCATCGGCGGAGACGAATTCGCCCTCTGGTTCGGCGGATGCGATAAGAAGTCCATCATCTCCAGGAGACTTTCGCGTATAATCAACATAACTATGAAGGAGCTGTGGACCTACGGCATAACCGTGTCCATAGGAGCCGCGATAATGCCCGAGGACGGATCCGAGTTCGAGACCCTCTATCAGCGGGCCGACGAGGCGCTCTATCATATAAAGAACACCGGAAAGTGCTCCTACGAGTTCTATTCGGACATGATGACACAAAAGAAGAAGCCCGCATTGCACACCGGTGCGATGTTGGTGGGCAGGGAGGATTTCTCGCAGATATGCGACTACCTCGCGCGCGGACACGAGCGCTATGGTTTCAACGCATCCATAGCCATGTTCTCTTTCGAGAAGGCCACGCCGGAGCTCCCCGGCCCGGACGAGTTGGACTTCATCCGTTCATCCCTTCGGAGCTCGGATGTGGTAATGCAATACTCCGGTTCCCGTTTTGCTGTGCTGCTTACGGGGGCGGACCCCGAAGGAAGCCGTGTGGTCGCCAGGCGCATCTCCAAAAATTGGAATGAATCACACCAGGACGAACCGCTCGAATACACCATAAGCAGCATTTCCTAAGAACTTGAAAAAAATACAAACATCAAAAATCTTACAGACCATTCTCTTCCTCCTGGCGGTGGCAACCGCCGTGGGGACTGTTGTTCATACTACTCTTTTCCATACATCCGACCGCGGATTCGAGTATGGCAGCTCCGGATTCCAGGCACTAACCGACAATTGGTCCTACCGCCTGGTCTACAGCGACGGAACCTACTCCGGCAAGATCAGCACCTCTCTTCCCACGGACATTCCGGCCGAAAACATCGAGGAGCTTCGGATGTATACCTATCTTCCCTCGAACCTCGACAGCGGAATCTGGCTGAACGTCAATTCGGCGTTCCAGAGTCTCGAGATCTACGTCGACAACGAGCTTATCTACAGCCTGGATAAAATTGAGGGCCTGACATCGAACCCCGTCGTGTACGGGCGCAGGCGTTTCATAAAGCTCGAGGGGGACTGCTCCGGCAAACAGCTGGAAATTCACTACAAGAGCCTCCTTAGTTCCTTCAAGGGCAGGGCTTCCACCGTTTACATCGGCGATAAGACCTCCATAATCTATTACCTCTTATGGAAGTACATCCTGATCAACCTGGCCGGAGGACTGGCCACGCTGATGGGCATTATCCTTCTAGTGGTATACCTCATAAAGAGACGGGACAAGTGGATTTACCGCATCTATCCCACCATGGGATTCACGCTCTACCTAATAGGTGTCTGGGTGCTCACGCAGACCGCCACCATACACGCATTCTTCGCCGATACCGCCGGTATCCACACCGCGGAGATGCTCTCCCTTCTCCTGCTGCCCCTGCCGGCACTGCGCCTAATCGACGAGTCGCAGAACGGACGCTTCAGGAAGATAATAAACGCAATTTCCGCAGTCGACATACTGATAATAACCTTCGAGATAGTAATGGCGTTCGCGTTCAAGCAGGAGCTCATGAACTACCTGCTCCTTACGAACGGAATGCTCATTGTCACAGTCGCCTACTGCTTCGTGACCACCATAATCATCTACTTCACGGACAGGGCTCACTTCCATAAGCTCCGCTGGCTGCACCTGGCTTACCTCTGCATTGGCGCCGCCACCGTCGGAGAGATAGTGATGCTGCTCTTCGTCCCCACGCTCGAGTACGGACAGCCCGTTTCCCTGGGAATAATGGGCTTCTCCTTCTGCGCGATGGTGTGGATGTTCCAGCAGACCAGCTACGACGAGGCGCAGGTATCCACACACCTCAGGCAGGCGGAGGTTAAGACGGCATTTCTGGCCAATACCTCCCACGAGATCCGCACGCCCATAAACGCCATACTGGGCATGAGCACGCTCATTGTCAGGGAGAGTGACGATCCCCAGATTCGCGAGACCGCCCAGGAAATGCGCGAGGGAGGACTCTCACTCCTAAACCTCATAAACAGCATACTGGACCTCTCCAGGATAGACTCTGATAAGATGAGAATAATCAACGAACCCTACGACATGTCGGGATTCATAGACAGCATCGACGGCATGCAGCACGAATTCCCCGGCATAGGGCTCGAGACGAGCATAAACAGCGTAATCCCCATCGAGGCCACGGGCGATAAGGAGAAGATACTGCGAATCATCCGCGGTATTCTCCAGTACGCCTCCCAACACACCGCCACCCGGACCATGATGAACATCAGCTTCGAGGAGCACAACGAGACCACCATCGTCCTGGTAATCGACATAAGGGACTGCGACCACTCCCTCACCCGCGAAGAGCTCCGTGGTATCAAACGCCCATTCTCGCTCTCTCCGCTGCTCATAGGCCGTGTTATAGGCCTCTCGGTTTCGGCCAGCCTGACGGAGCTAATGAACGGAAAGATAACCGCTATGAACTCGGGGCAGGATGCCTGCTTTACCATCAGGCTCCCGCAGACGGGCTCGCTCGCCGACACCCTGACGAGATACACCGTGCCCTCCCGCGAGGCCGAAGAGCCCTCGTTCAATAACGTGAGGATTCTGGCGGTCGACGACACACCCATGAACCTTCGGATTTTCCAGAGGCTCCTTATGGGAACCGGCGCCCAGATCACCACCGCATCGACGGGCGAGGAGGCGCTCGAATTGGCGGCCGCCAATACGTACGACCTCATATTCCTGGACAATATAATGCCGGGAATCAGCGGCGAGGAAACGTTCCAGGCAATACGCAGCGACGCCACGGGACCTAACTCCCACTGCCCCATCGTCATGATGACGGCGGACAACTCGCCGGAAAACAACGAGAAATACTTCGCCATGGGCTTTGCGAGCTTCCTCTACAAGCCCTACGGAAAGGCCGACCTTATTAAAATCATGAACAAGATTCTGAACGACGGGGAGGTGCGCGATGATAAGTAACCGCTCTCCCAAAAACACCATATCGCCCTACTGGCTGATTTTCCTGGGCATATTCAGCGTCATTACCGCGGTGCTCATACTGAGCTACTTCTTCCCCTATGACAACGGTCTTTGGTGGAAGGGCGAATACACCACCGCCTCGAACGGCTGGGTGGTCAGAAGCGAGAGCCTCATGCGCCAGAACCAGTCCATTCCCTTCGCTCTGGACATCGATCCGGGCGAGAAGTACTCTATCGAGAGGCAATTGCCGGCGGACCTGGACGACGGTTCCGTAGTCATGTACTACGCCTTCCGCCAGGACGTGACCGTGTCCGTAAACGGCAAGATGATCTATAACTTCAAGGGCTCAGACCAGCCCTACCAGTGGATAACCATCCCGGTCGACTCGGGGGACGCGGGCAAAACCCTGTCCCTTGCCATATCGTCGACCCACGAGGGCTACGGCGGCACGGTGAACCACCCGGTATACATAGGGGACAAGTCCGCCATAATATGGCATCTGCTCTCCGCAAATGCCCTTTCCATCACCTTGGGAGTCATCCTCATAATCTTCTCGCTGCTGATTCTGGTCTACTACGCGTTCTTCAGCAAGGGCGCCGACCGCACCATGGAGATACCCGAGCTTTCCCTGCTGATATTCCTGGTGGGACTGTGGCTCCTCACCCAGAACGACAGCCGCCAGATATACTCAGACAACATGTATCTCATGGAGGAGCTCAGCTTTATCGCCGTGTACATGGCGCCTCCCTGTGCGATGAAATACATCATGCACCTGCTCAAAAAGCACACCAATCCGGTATTGAACTTCCTGTTCTATGCCGACGTAATCGCGGCAATACCGCTCAACATGGCCCTCCACCTCTGGTCGTACCCGATAATCGAGACGCTGTGGGCGTGCAGAATCGTATTGGGCTCGAACATCATATTGGCGGCCTCCGCCGTAGTATGGGAGATTTTCAGGGACAGGACAGTCCTGGAGAAGAACACACTCGTGCTCCTGGGCTTCGCGGGCTTCTCATTAGGAGTACTGACGGACGTCGTCAGCAGCGCTCTGGGCTTAAAGTACCCCAACAACTTCGGAACCGCCGCCGGCACGCTCATTTTCGGCGTGTGCGCGTTCAGGAACTTCATCATAAACAGCGTCGAGGGCTCGAAGGAGCGTGAGTACGCCCACAAGAAGAATCTGGAGACCACGGAGTTTCTGGAGAACATGTCGCACGCCATCAGGACGCCTTTGAATGCGATCCTGGGAGCGGATGCCCTTATCATAAGGGAGAGCAGGCAGAAGGACGTCGTAGAGTACGCCAATGACATAAAAACCGCGACCGGCACGCTCATGGACACCATCGACGACATCCTCGACATCTCCAAGGTAGAGGCGAACTCCATCACCCTGGTGGAGCAGCCCTACAACACCATTGACCTCATACACAACTCCTGCCAGCTCGTATGGAGCCGCGCGAAGGACAAGCAGCTGGAATTCCGGCTCGTCACGAGCGCCCACCTGCCCGGCAGGCTCATCGGTGACGAGAGGAGAATCACCCAGATCATGCTGAACCTCCTCAACAACGCCGTAAAGTACACATCGAGCGGAACCATCACCCTCTACGTCAGGTGGTGGATGAAGGAGAACGACAGGATTCAGCTGGAGATAACCGTCTCCGACACCGGTCAGGGCATAAAGCACGAGGACCAGACAGTCCTCTTCGACCGCTTCTCGAGGCTGAACGAGAGCAAGAACGAGAAGATAGAGGGCTCCGGACTGGGCCTCTCCATCGCCCACAGCCTCACCGAGAAGATGGGCGGAACCCTGCTCGTTCGAAGCGTGTTCGGCAAGGGTTCCGACTTCAGATTCTCCATACCCCAGGTGGTGGAGGACTGGACTCCCACCGGCAAGCTCGCCATATCGCAGGACAACGGAAGCATATACCCGATGAATCAGGAATCGGAGTCCGCTCAGGAGAACGTCATCGTCCGCGACACGCCCACGTGGTTCGAGGCTCCCAAAATGTGCATTTTAGCCGTGGATGACACCCCCATGAATCTGAAGGTGTTAAAGAGAATGATGAAGCCCAGCCTCATACAGATCGACACCGCAGGCGGCGGTCAGGAGGCGGTGGCCATGACGCAGAAAAGAAAGTACGACCTGATAATGATGGACCACATCATGCCGGACATGGATGGCATAGAGACCCGCAACGCCATCGTGACGCAGAGGCAGAACCCCAACGCCAACACGCCCTTCATCATGTTTACGGCGAACGCCATTGCCGGCTCGAAGGAAAAGTACATCGCGGAGGGCTTCGACGGCTATCTGGCCAAGCCCATCAAGGAAAACGAACTGATATCCGTATTAAAGAAAGCTCTGGAAATATAGAATCAAAAGAGGGTATCCCCGGTATCGCTGAAATCGACGCCGTCCTTAAGCACCCTCTTCCAGGAAAGCACCCTGTAGTACTCCCCTGAGTCCCCGTCGGGATAATGGGGAGTTATTATTACCTCGAGGCACTGGGTGTCCGAGATATCCTCAATAATCACGATCTCGTCGTCGAAGGAATCGTAGAACGCGCCCTCGTTGGCGCCGCCGTCCACGACCTCCTTAAACCGAGCGTCCCACCCGGAGAGCTCCTCGTTTACCGAGTTGCAGGCGTCGTAGTAGCTCCCGGTGGTCTCAAGCGCCCTCTCGGACAGCGACCTCTGGGACAGCGCGCCCACCAGCGTCAGCGACGCCAGGCACACGAGCACGAGCACCACGAAGATAAGAAGAAGACTCGACGTGCCGATATGAATGCCGAATTGCGGCCTGTTCCTGCATCTGTACACGTCACTCCCCTCCCTTCACAAGCTGATTGTAAACGCTGACTTCCAGCGAGCAGAGCGCCTCATCGGACCCTGCCTCCATGACCTCCACCGTGCCTTCGCGGACCTCTCCGGGAGAGGGTTTCCCCGAAAGCCTCACAGCCACCTCGTACATGGCCTCGTCGGGAGCCACGCAGTTCCACTCCTCGTCGAAGCTGATGATGAGCTCGTCGTCGGAATACCTGCCTCCCTCGTAAATCTCGCACACGGCCTCGAGGTCACCGCCGCACGCCTGAAGAGTCTCCATCACCGAGGACGCGCTGACCACGGCCTTCGTCTGGAGCCTGCTCCTGTCCGATATGGAATGCGCCACCGCGAACATCTGCACCACCAAAGCGGCCGACAACGCGAAGAGCATAAGGCTTATCAAAAGCTCTATGAGAAAGAGCGCCGACTTGGATTTCATAACTCTCCCTCGCTTTCTTCTCCGTCCTGCGCGGCATCAGCGGATGCGTCGGCACTTTCGGCCGACAATGCGCCGTGGGAGTGCAGGTTTACATAAAACCTCTGCACGCTCCCCTCTTCTCCCGCCACGCTAAACTCCAAAAGGTCGTCTCCGACCGAAGCCACCTCGAACGACGACGCCTTCAGGATCTCCTGCCCCGCCCGGGGGGAGAGCTCGTCCGACGACTTTATCGTAAGCTCCCTCACAGCCCCCTGCCAGAGGTAGATGTACGTGCTGTACTCCTCATCCCCTACGGTCTCGCTCATAACGAGCGCCTGTCCGCTCCCGAAGTCGCGGATGGAAAAGGCCCCGGTCGAGTCGTACTCGCGCACCTTCTCCGTTATGTAGAGACAAAGGGTCCTGTCGTTGAAATTATTGGTGGATGTCTCCACCGACGACCTGTACGCCGAGGCACTCAGCGCCACCAGCGCCCCCATGCTCAGCGCGAAAAGGAAGAAGAGCGTAAGGGCAAAGAGCATATCCACTTTATGCGTGTTTTTTCTCTCGTCCATGCGCTACTCCTGTCTCTCTATGATGGTGATGTCCGGCCACAGATTGGTGCCGTAAACGGTGTAGTCCACGAAGAAGAGCTCTTCGTTGTAGACCAGCCCGTAGTTTTCCTTCATGTACGAAAGGCTCGGGGGATAAGTGCCCTCGAGGGCATAGCACTCCACTACGCAACGGTTGATTGCGCTCTCAAGGTCGTCTCTCTGGGCGGACGTATTGCCGGCGCTCACGCGTGACACCGCCACGACGAAGAACACCATGACCGCCACAAAAGTTATGATGACAATCCTGTTTCTCATGCTAAAACCCTCCGGCCCCGCGGGCCGACCGTACTAATTACCTACCTTCTGCTTAACCCTGTTCTGGTCCACCGCGTTCGAAACGGCCGTTTCAGCGCTGATTACGCCCGAATTGACGGCCTCGACGAGGGCGTCATCCATGGTAATCATACCGTCTCTGCCGCCCGTCTGCATGATGGTGGGAACCTGGAAGGTCTTGCCCTCGCGGATCAGGTTGCGGACCGCGTTGGTGGCGGTCATGATCTCGAAAATCGCCACGCGCCCGGAGCCGTCGGCCTTCGGCACGAGCCTCTGGCTAACAACGCCCTCTATGACGTCGGCGAGCTGCACCCTGGCCTGTTGCTGCTGGTGGGGCGGGAACACGTCTATAACGCGGTCCACCGCGGAAGCAGCGTCATTGGTGTGCAATGTGGAGAACACCAGGTGTCCCGTCTCCGCCGCCGTGAGCACCGTGGAGATGGTCTCAAGGTCCCTCATCTCCCCCACCTGGATGACGTCGGGGTCCTCGCGAAGCGCCGCACGAAGCGCGCTGGCGTAGGACATGGAGTCCAGACCGATCTCCCTCTGGGTGACCATGGACATCCCGTGCCTGTGCAGGTACTCGATCGGGTCCTCGAGGGTGATTATGTGCTTCTCGCAGCTGCCGTTTATGAGGCCCACGAGGGCCGCCAATGTGGTGGACTTTCCGCATCCGGTCGCGCCGGTAACGAGGATGAGTCCCCTGGGCTTTTTAGCCATCTCCCTGACCACCTCGGGGATGCCGAGCTCGTCGCAGTCGGGAATGCCGAACGAGAGGACCCTTATGGCCATGGAGAGCGTGCCCCTCTGATAGAAGACGTTCACCCTCATCCTGCCGAAGCCCGGGATGGAATACGCCAGATCCACGTCGCCCACCTCGCGCAGGTGCTTCTTCTGGTCCTCG
>JAILAS010000163.1 GCA_024681495.1 Eubacterium sp.
TATACACCAATGCGGTTGTAGTCGGAACCTCCGAGCACGCCACATATGCAGATACCACCGATACCGGAGTGGCTACCGCTAATAACGGCGGATCTTCGAACAGCAACACATCCACGGATACGGCTGCCACCAACGCAAAGGGCGACACCATCACTCAGGGTAAGGTGACCTACACCATCACGAATGTATCTAAGAAGACCGTGGCAGTGACCGGTCTTACCGCTGCAGGTAAGAAGGCCAAGAAGCTCACCATCCAGAACACGGTTAAGTCCGACAACGGCGTGACCTACACCGTTACGGCTATTAAGGGCAAGGCGCTCGCGAACGCCAAGAAGCTCAAGAAACTCACGGTCAACGCCAAGAGCCTTAAGTCTGTTGCCAAGACGGCGCTCTTAAAGGATAAGAAGCTCAAGAAGATCATTGTCAAGAGCAAGGCCGTGAAGAAGAAGTTCAAGAATGCCGTTAAGAAGATTGGCAAGAAGGTTAGCATCATAAAGGTTAAGAAGTAATTTTTCTGTAAATTTATAAATAAAACCTTAATTGAAGCTTTAGATTTTCCCCTTCGGATTCCGAATCCGGAGGGGATTTGTTATGCAGAAACGCTTTAAATACGGGCAATGGACATAAATTATCGTAATGACTTTCGCCGGAAACTGTGATATATTGGTTTTGGTGTTTTCACCCGGGCGCACGATACTGGGGGATGTTCTACATCATGCGGTGCGTTTGTCGGGTGAATGAAAGGTATTTTATGTTTTAAGGGGGTAAAAATGAACAAGCATTTTAACCAGACTCTGGCCCTGGGTCTTTCCATGGCCATGGCGCTTTCTTTGAATGCGGGAATCGCATTTGCAGACGAGGAGGCTGACGTCTCCGGCGCATCATCCACTACCAGCGCGGTCAGCGCTATCACTATTGACGCCAATGCGGTTACATACGGCGACGGCTACAGCGCCCTTGCTTCCTATGTGACGGCGGGAGATTCCTCTGTCACCATCAAGGATCTTAATCTTACCAGTGACAACTATTCCTTCACAGGCGTCTATTCCACCAACAGCTCCACAGTAAATCTGGAGAACTGTGACATCACTCTCGACGTTGGTTCGGCCATCGAGGGAGATGAGGAGGCCGGCGTGGGTACTTATGCCGACTCGGGTGTCATTTCTCTCAAGGACTGCAACATCACGGTAAACGGCGCGGGCAGATATACCGTTGCCGCCGAGTCCACGGCCACCATGGTATGTAACGACTCGTCCATCATCGCAGGTGGAGACTTGGGTGCTAACGGAAATACGTCCAACGTTGCTGCACCCGCGTCTAACGCAGGACTCCTTATTTCCGGAACCTCCAGGTCCAACTTCTCGGTTGGAGCCAGCCATACTTTCTATTACAACTCGCTCTGCGTAGCTGAGGGCTGGGCGGCTCTTTCCACCGATTCCGCGGCCGGAGACGGACTCGAGTTCGTAGGTTATAACACCGAGGCCGTAGCGCTTCACGGTGGTTATGACATCTATGCGGACTCCAGCTGCCGCGACTACCTCTACGGTGTGGACTTCGTTTCCGCCGAGGTGGGCATCATTGTCTCCAACAACGGTGAGGTTCACATGGACTCCACGGCTGCAGCGTCCAGCGCCAGCACCGAGGAGGGATATCAGGCACTCGCTAACATTGACGGTGATACCGTTTCCGAGGATACTGACTCCGTAATCGTTGCCGGAAGAAACGACTTCCAGCTCCATTCGCCCGACATGGGTGGCGGCGGCGGAAAGGGCAGCCAGGCCGTTCTCGACCTCAGCAACACGACGCTCGTTACCAACAGCGCCATTAACAGCTCCAGCGGATATAACTTCAAGTCCGACGTAAACGGAGAGACCTACAATGTGGTTTCCACGTGCGACTACTATGAGACCTACTCCGACGCTGTGGGCAAGTACATCGACTTCGTAACCGGAGCGGCCATCCTTATCAAGTCCACCGGTTCCGATATTACTCTCGACGACGTAGCGGTTCACTCCTCGACGGGCGTGGCCATCATGAGCGTCCTCAATTCGGACTCCATGAGCCGCTACCTTAAGACCGAGGGATACGATCAGGAGGTTGCCATCGCGAACTCCGAGATCGATGGCGATATCGTTCACGACGACTATCAGAGAGATATGTACATCACGACCGATAACAGTACCATCACTTCCAACATAAGCTACATGACCGCCAGCGAGTGGAACACATACTGGGCTGATTATGCTACCGATTCGAATTGCTACTGGCTGCTCGATAACGATACTTATATTACCGACACTCACGATACCACGCTTACACTTACCAACGGTTCCGTATGGAACGCTGTAGGCACCTCGGAGCTCACCACGCTTACCGTATCCGCAGACTCCAAGGTTAACGGAACGATTACGGCAGATTCTACAGAGACGGCTACCGACGGATCCACCGTATACACCAATGCGGTTGTAGTCGGAACCTCCGAGCACGCCACATATGCAGATACCACCGATACCGGAGTGGCTACCGCTAATAACGGCGGATCTTCGAACAGCAACACATCCACGGATACGGCTGCCACCGACGCAAAGGGCGACACCATCACTCAGGGTAAGGTGACCTACACCATCACGAATGTATCTAAGAAGACCGTGGCAGTGACCGGACTCACCGCTGCAGGCAAGAAGGCCAAGAAGCTCACCATACAGAACACGGTTAAGTCCGACAACGGCGTGACCTACACCGTTACGGCTATTAAGGGCAAGGCGCTCGCGAACGCCAAGAAGCTCA
>JAILAS010000170.1 GCA_024681495.1 Eubacterium sp.
CGGAGCGTTTAACTCAGTCGGAGCTTGCGACGGAATGCGTAGCATTCCTAGTCCTTTAGGGTACCCCGACTGAGTATAGTTTGTCATAACCCCCACCTACGCTAACGCTTAGAGGTGGGGGATTTCTCCGACTGAGTTAACGCTATGATAACATGTACGCCTTTGTTGTCAAGACTTCAGCCTGCCCCACTGCTTGTCTTTTTCGCTTAAGATATATGGCGTTTCATCTTCTAATTTTGGCCACTGCACATTGATTATCGGATCATCCCATGCGATTCCGCCTTCATCTTCCGGATGATAAAAGTCCGTGCATTTATAGGTAAACACCGCTTCTTCTGACAGCACCAAAAATCCGTGTGCGAATCCTTCCGGAATATAAAACTGCCTAAAGTTATCTTCTGAAAGCTTTACGCCGTACCATTTGCCATAGGTCTTACTGCCTTGTCTTAGATCGACTGCCACATCAAATACGCAGCCTTTCGTGACGCGCACCAGCTTTCCTTGTGGGTACTTCTTTTGATAATGAAGACCTCTTAGCACGCCCTTTATCGATGAAGATTGATTATCCTGCACAAACTCCATCGTAAGGCCTTCTTCTTCCATGTCTTTTTTGTTATAGGTCTCTACAAAGTACCCTCTCTGATCGCCATAGACCTTTGGCTCGATGATGCATAGTCCTTCGATGCCTCCGACATCTTTTGTTACATTTATCTGTCCCATATGAGTTCCTCTTTACTCTCTGATATTCTGTAGATAACGGCTTAGTGCGTCCTGCCAGGTTGGAAGCGGGGTGAATCCCTGCTGTATCAGTTTTGATCTGTCCAGCCTGCTGTTATATGGTCTGGCCGCCTTGGACAGGCCGTACTCTTTTGTCGTGACCGGTTTTACGCTCACATCCTTTACGCCGGCCCGGCGAAATATCTCCAGTGCGTATTCGTACCAGCTGATATAGCCGCCTTCATTGGTCGCGTGATAGTAGCCGTACTTGTCCGTCTCTATCATGTCGACAAGCAGTCTTGCCAGATCGCCGGTATAGGTCGGCGTTCCAATCTGGTCATTTACCACACTTAGCTGTGGATGTGTCTTTGCCACGCGCAGCATCGTCTTTACAAAGTTCTCGCCGTGCTCGCCAAACACCCACGCAATTCTGACGATAAAGTATTTCCTCAGGCTTTGCGCGACTGCCTTCTCGCCTTCCAGCTTCGTCTTGCCGTAGACATTGAGCGGTGCATAGTCTGTGCAGTCCGGCTCCCACGGCTGATCCCCTTCACCGTCAAAGACGTAGTCCGTACTGATATACATCATCGGGATATCCAGATGGGCGCATTCATGTGCCAGATATTTCGTTCCTTCTGCGTTTATCTTGTATACCTGCGTTTGATTATCTTCTTCTTCAGCGGCATCGACTGCTGTCCAGGCTGCACAGTGGATGAGCGCATCCGGCTGTACCTTGCGCATAACTCGTTGCACATCCGTTTCTTTTGTAATATCCAGTTCGTAGAATGCTGCTTCTCCTTCATACCGTTCCTTGGATAGATCACTTCCGACCGGTTCATGATTTTTGCTTTTTAACTGCGCGATTACGTCATGGCCTAACTGGCCGCAGGCGCCTGTTACTAATATCTTCATGTTCTTCATCCTCTATCGGTTGCCATACATCTTCTCGTAATAGTTTTGGTACTCTCCGGAGATGATGGTCTCCCACCAGGTTCTGTGTTCTAGATACCACTGCACGGTCTTTTTGATGCCGTCTTCAAACTTCGTCTGTGGCAGCCAGCCTAGTTCGTTATGAATCTTGGTCGGGTCGATGGCGTAGCGCATGTCGTGTCCCTTGCGGTCTGTCACATAGGTGATAAGGCTCTCAGGCTTTCCTAGTTCTTTACATATCAGCTTCACGATATCGATATTGGCCATCTCATTGTGACCGCCTACGTTGTAGATTTCTCCGACTGTCCCTTCCCGGATGATGAGGTCGATGGCTTTACAGTGGTCTTCTACGTAAAGCCAGTCTCTGACATTCTCCCCTGTTCCATAGACCGGGAGTGGCTTGTCCTGTAGCGCATTGGCAATCATCAGCGGTATCAGTTTCTCCGGAAAATGATATGGCCCGTAGTTATTCGAGCACCGGCTGATGGTCACCGGCAGATCATATGTCCTGTGATATGCCTGCACCAGCAGGTCGGCGGATGCTTTGGATGCGCTGTACGGACTGCTGGTATGAATCGGCGTCTCTTCTGTAAAGAACAGATCCGGTCTGTCGAGCGGCAGATCGCCGTAGACTTCGTCGGTCGATACCTGGTGATATCTTTTGATGCCGAACTTTCTGCAGGCGTCCATCAAGACTGCCGTTCCAAGGACATTGGTTCTTAGGAAGACTTCCGGGTCTTCGATGGAGCGGTCCACATGACTTTCTGCTGCGAAGTTCACCACAACCTGCGGCTCTTCTTCTTCGAAGATCTGATGGACTGCTTTCCTGTCTGTAATATCTATTTTCTCAAAGCGGAAGTTTCGCTCTTTCATAATCGGCTCTAATGTCGACAGATTGCCGGCGTACGTTAGGCTGTCAAGGCAGATTATCCTGTCCTGCGGATGCTCGCGCAGCTGGTAGTATATGAAGTTGCTTCCGATAAATCCGGCTCCTCCGGTTACGATGATTGTCATGTATGTTCTCCTAATATAAGCTCTCCTGGTACTTGCCGTCGACGACGTCTTTTAGATACTGGCCGTATTCATTTCCCTTATACTTTTCGACGACGCGCATCACGTCTTCTTTTTTGATCCAGCCATTTAGATAGGCAATTTCTTCTAAGCACCCGATCTTTCTGTGCTGGTGCTGTTCGATGGTCTTTACGAAGTTCGTCGCATCCACAAGACTTTCGTGTGTTCCGGTATCAAGCCAGGTGAAGCCTTGCCCGAGCAGTTCGACATTCAGTCTTCCTTGTTCTAGGTAGATGCGGTTAAGGTCTGTGATTTCTAGTTCTCCTCGGTCGGATGGCTTTAGACTCTTGGCGTACTGTACGACCCGGTTGTCGTAAAAGTACAGTCCCGTCACGCAGTAATTGCTCTTTGGCCTGGCCGGTTTTTCTTCGATGGACACGGCTTTTCCCTGTTCATCAAATTCTACGATACCGAATCTCTCCGGGTCGTCTACGTAGTAGCCAAATATTGTGGCTCCCTTATCTTGTTCGGCTCTTTTGACGGCCGCCTTTAGTCTTTCATTGAACCCATGTCCGGAGAAGACATTGTCCCCGAGTACCATGGCTACCGGCTCGTTGCCGATGAATTCTTCTCCGATTAAGAATGCCTGCGCCAGTCCGTCCGGACTGTCTTGCACTTTATATGACAGTTCTACGCCAAACTGGTGTCCGTCGCCCAGCAGCGCCTCGAATCTTGGTGTGTCGTGCGGCGTTGAGATAATCAGGATCTCTCTGATTCCGGCATTCATCAGGACCGACATCGGATAGTAGATCATCGGTTTGTCGAAGATTGGCAATAGTTGTTTACTGGTTACCATCGTCAGCGGATACAGTCTTGTTCCCGATCCGCCCGCTAGTATGATTCCTTTCATAATCCGTTCCTCTTATGATGTGCTATTGTTTGCGCTTTTCATATAGTTCTATGATACCATAACTTGTTTCTTCCGACTGCGATTTTTTCTCATATTTCTCCCGAAAATATGTTATCCTTATTACTATGAAAAATATCTTATTCAAAGGTGGCTCCGGCGAGATCGTCGAAAAAAAGTCTCGTTTCATCGCCACTGTTCTTAATGTAACTTCAGAAGAGGAGGCGCAATCTGAAATCGCCCGCCTTAAAAAGCAGTACTGGGACGCCCGCCACAATTGCTATGCCTATGTCATCGGTGATACCGGCGAGTTCACGCGTTGCAGTGATGACGGGGAACCTTCCGGCACTGCCGGTCGTCCGATCCTCGACATCCTCCGGCGCGCCGAGGTGCAAAACTGTCTTGTCGTGGTCACTCGTTATTTTGGCGGCACGCTGCTTGGCACCGGTGGTCTTGTGCGCGCCTACTCTCAGGCGACCCAGGCGGGTCTTGCTGCCAGCGTCATCTGCGAGAAGCAGCGCGGCATCTTCCTGGACATCTCCTGTGACTATTCGGCGCTTGGCAAGATGCAGTACATCTCGGCGCAGATGCAGGTTCCGGTCTTAGATACCATTTACGAGGATTCTGTGATTATCAAGCTGATGGTTCCGCTTGCTCTTAAGGATTCTCTGACCAAGAAGATTGCGGATGAAACCGGCGGCTCGGCGGGTCTTTCTTTTGGCGACGAGGCGGATTTTATCTTGCTTGACAATAAAGTTGAAATTCTTTAAAAAAAGTGCTTGCATTCTTATTATTCCTCATGTATAATATCACTTGTCGCTAAGACATTGGCCCATCGCCAAATGGTAAGGCAACGGACTCTGACTCCGTCATTTCAAGGTTCGAATCCTTGTGGGCCAGCTTCCTGGATCGTGATTTTTCACGGTCCATTTTTTTGTGTGCAAAATTTCTATATATATGGTAGGATATGTTCATGGATACAAATATTTTATTTACGGATATCGAGGAGGCCGTTAACGCTGAGACTCTTGTCTTCACCAAAACCGGTGCTCCCGTCAAAAAATCGAACATTATTGCTAAGGAACATTTTGTTGATGTCTATATCAACGACATCCTTTCTATGAAGCTTGTCTGCTCTCCGTCTTACCTTCCCGAGCTGGTGCTTGGGCGGCTCTACACGGAAGGGTTCATCGACTCTCTTCATGACATGAAACATCTTACTGTCTGCGAGCATGGACTTCGCGTTAAGGTGTTCTTAAATAAGCAGGCGCGCCCCGGCGATTCTAACTTTGTCGAGACGACTTCTCCTTGTTGCACGGGCAATCACATCTTGTCTGATGTGTTCCGCAACCAGGATCGTCTGCCGAAACCGGTTGAGTCTATCGAGTGGCACAGCCAGTCCATCTTCAAGATGGCGGAGCAGTTCTACCAGAGCACGCCGCTTTTCGATGCGACGCGCAGTGTGCACAGTTGCTACTTATATCAGGGCGACAAGCTGATTGTTCGCTGCGAGGACCTTGGTCGTCACAATGCGGTCGACAAGGTGGTTGGATATGCGCTTCTTCACGAGGTGGACCTTACGAAGTGTACTCTATTTTCCAGTGGTCGTATCCCGACGGATATGATTTCCAAGGTGGTCAATGCACGGATTCCGGTGCTTGTGACGAAGACGACTGCGACTGACGCTGCGATATCGCTGGCGCGTGATTTTAATGTAACTTTGATTATCTATGCGAAAGAGGATTCTTTTGAGCTGATTCCGATGGAAACAGAGTAGATTGTAATATGCATACAAAAAGAAAAAGGCTGATGCTATCATATGATACGCATCAGCTTTTTCTAAATTGGACTTTTAAGAAATATTATTCTTGATTGTGAAACAGTACGCATCCAAAGTAGGTAACGGTGTTCGCTCCGTTGATGTAATTCACCCCGGTTGCAGCGGCAAGCCTGTTAACCTCTACGCCATAACTCTCAATTGCCGGCGCAAGCTTGTCCGGGAATCGGCACGGTGAATCCGGATATGAACAGGTCTCGCAGATTCCGCAACCGTCCTTTGACAGATTCAAGACATCGCCTTTGAGATGCTGAACGACGCCCTTAAACACCTTGTCAGCGGTCTCGCCATGGCTCTTTTGTCCGGCCATCATGCCCTCAAAGTCAAATGAATCTTCCAGCGGATGAAGCGTTGTAAAGACCATGATACGGTCATACTTTTTGATCCGCGCCATACATTCTTCATAGGTGCCGACGGCGGGCGGACAGGCCCAGCTCTTTCCATAGTGTCCGCAGTAATTTTTCTCGCACAGATCGCGCACCTGCGGTGAAAATGAAATCTTGTCTACTGTGGTAAATCCATATTGATGGATACCTAGTTCCTTGGCATTCTCCTCAAGATACTTTTCAATTGTCATACTCAATCTCCCTTTCGTAACTGGCGAAGCTTTAAGCTCAGCCGAAGATTGGCAGTCGACTGAGTTATACCTTCTGTAAGATTGTGGCGCCCTGCTTATTCACCTCATCCATGTACACCAGCCAATGCTTTTCGATTGCCGGAACATAGTATGGGATGTAGCGACCTTTGCCACAATACATGTTCATGCGAGTTCTTACCTCGTCTCTTATATCTTCCTCTGTTGCGTCCGGATTGTCAATACGTCTGTTATCAAGACCACCCATAAATGTGATTTTGTCTCCGTATTTTTCAAGCAGCTCGCCGGGATCATTTTCCACCATTACCGGTTCGAGCGCATCTACGCCTATCTCGATGAGGTCCGGGATGATCTGCTTGATGTAACCGCATGAATGGTGAACGTATAAGCATCCATGCTCGTGAATGCGGTCTGCGTATTTCTTCTCGTATGGTTTGATGAACTCTCGCCACAAATCCGGTGAGAAGAACATATTGTTGTTGGTGCCCCAGTCGTCATGCATGTGAATGACATCCGGCTTGCAGTACTGAACTGCGAGGTCGATACATTTTAATTTATATTCACACAGCGCGTCGAAGAATTCCTTTACCTCATCCGGGAATTCGTAGAACGAGCAAAGTGCATTTTCCATTCCTATCATCTGGTTCATGCGCTCAAATGTGCCTGACAAAATCAGCACTGACACGACATGTTCTTCCGGATTTACCTGCATTCCATGGAACATTCCCTGGAAGATGTGCTCGAGTGGCATATGGTCAATCGGCGGGAAGTGCACGTGCTCTTTCCACTCGTCCATGTCGTCGAACATCTTGAAGTTGGCTGCTACCGTATTTCCGTCTACCAGCGGGTTTGGTCCCTGGTTTGTCCACATCACGCCCCAGGCATCCGGGCCTGTTCCGTATGGATCGAAGTTGTCCGGGTCAATGTATCGTTCTCCCGGGAACACGATATCCTTCATGGTTCCGTATACTTCCGGAATAAAATCTGCCTTTTCACCACGTAATAATGCTAATAATGCTTCTTTTTTTGTTTGCATAATAACCTTCTCCTTTGCATCAATGTAAACATAATTACCAAACAGTAATCTTCTAACTTGAATATAGCATGGAATCAGGCTATGAAAAAGCATTTATAGATTTATACGCATCAACTTGAAGTTGTATCTAAATCGAATTCTGTCGTGATATCTTCTACCAGCTGTCTTAGTTCCTTTGACATCCCGCCTTTCTCGTAGAGCAGCGCCGTGCGGAACATCAGCTCGCCGCCCGGGTAGTCAAATGTCTTGATCTGCGATTGCTCCATATGGGCAAATGCCTCCGGAAACACTGCGAACCCTTTCCCCTGCTGCAACAACGCCAGCAGCGTGTTAAAATTGTGGCACTCCTGCACATATTTGCATGGGATGTTGGCGTAAAATGTCTGCGCCTCCGGCATTTTATAATGCGTGCTGTCCATATTCATTTTCAAGAATACTTCCTGCTTCATGTCATCAGCGTCTATCGTATCGCGCACCGCCCACGGGTGCAGCAGCGACACAATCACCTTGGCCGGCTGCACCGTAAATGTCCGCATCTCGTACCCGGTCCAGTCGTCTTCCTGGTGCGTGTTGGTAAAAAGCATGTCGAGCTGGCCGCGAAAGAGCATTTCTTTGCCTTCGTCGAGCTCCACCATATTGATATTGATGCGATATTGCGGATACCGCCCCAGGATAAATGTAATCAGCGGGCTCACCAGTTTCCCTTGCGGGAGCGACGAGAAAAACCCAATGTTGATCTGCAATTTATTGTCGCCTGCATGCCTGCGTATCTGCCCAAATGTCTCGGTCAGTTCGTTATCAATCTTACTTAACTTTTCGTAGGCGTACTCCCCGAGCGTCGTCAATGTTACGCCCTGCGATGAGCGCACAAAAAGTTCTCCTCCCAGGTCTTCTTCAAGCAATCGAATCTGCTTTGTTAAAGCCTGCGCGGACACAAACGCCTCGGCGGCCGCCTTCGAAAAGCTGCCTGTCTTAGCCGCATGTAAAAAATATCGAATTCTCTGGTAATTCATATGCACTCCTTATGGGGGACGTTCCTTTTGCCACGGTCATGTGTACTTTGGCTCAGGGACGTTCCTTTTGCCACGGTCATGTGTACTTTGGCTCAAAAATATCCATATTTTCTTATATTTTATCATCTTAAAAGTATTGTTCAATGGTTTGTTTTATGATTATTGGTGTGAGGGGATGTTCTTTTGTTTCGTATGTTAAGATAAGATTTCCGCCGGGATAGTAGCCGGCGCTGATGAGTTCTTCGATTTTGGCAAATGATTTGTGTGCATATTCGTGATTGTCCATAATTCCCAAATGTTCCCATATCACTATATGTCCGTCCACCGGATGACGAGCCATGAAATCCGGGTAATAGAGGTGTCCATTAATCTCCATTTGACATTCATAACGAAATGGTATTCCTTCCATATATAGGTTATTCTCTATCATTGCTTCTGCTTTTGAGCGTACCAAATTGCCTGAAATTGTTTTGATTTTCTTATGTTCCGGATAATATGGATTTGTTGGATATGTTTGTGATGCCCATTCTTTCAATTCTTCCGAATGGGTTTCTTGATGTTTCGATCCCAACCCTTGATACAATGGATTGGATAAGAATTGTTCTTGTTTTGTTGCTTTGGTGTGATGTTGTAGATATGACTGTATTGCGAGTGCCTCTTCTTTTAGATCCGCCAATTGAGCGAGTAGATAATTCTTGGCCGCCAGCACTTCTGCCAGTTGATGGTCTTTCTTTGGTATGTAATTTCGTTGCCCTTTCGTTGTGTGGTACCACTTAACGTATGGGCCGTTGCGTTCCAGCGACAGATGCCCGGCCGGATATTTTTTTAGTTGCTTGTCAATTTCTATTATCTTCTTATTCAGCATAGACAATCGAGATTGTAGCGTATCGCTATACATAAAATCCCTCCTCCTTATTTATTTGTAAAATTGATTTTAACATGAATTGATGAATTTGTGAGATAAAAATATAAGAATTTTTAGATTTGTTATGCAGGGGGTTGGCGCGTTGGTGGGATAGTTTGCTGGCGCTGGGGGATAGTTTGCTGGCGTTGGGGATAGTTTGCTGGCGCTGGGGGATAGTTTGCTGGCGTTGGGGGTTTTACGCGAGTTTGGATGGTTTGCCCCCAACGCGTGGGGGTTTTATGCGAGTTTGGATGGTTTGCCCCCAGAGCGTTGGGGGTTTTGTGCGAGTTTGGATGGTTTGCCCCCAGAGCGTTGGGGGACGGCCTGCGTTTTTCGATAATTTCCCCCAACGCGTGGGGGTCGGCCTGCGTTTTTCGATGTTTTCCCCCAGAGCGTTGGGGGCCGGCCTGCGGTTTTCGACAATTCCCCCCAGAGCGTTGGGGGACGGCCTGCGTTTTTCGATAATTTCCCCCAGAGCGTTGGGGGCCGGCCTGCGTTTTTCGATAATTTCCCCCAGAGCGTTGGGGGCCGGCCTGCGGTTTTCGACAATTCCCCCCAACGTTCTTGCTCAGCTCGTTAAGCACAGACAATTCTCTGGGGCTTTTCGCTTTATTTCTGTTCCTTTCCCCCAACGCGTGGGGGCCAGCCTGCGTTTTTCGACAATTTCCCCCAGAGCGTTGGGGGCCGACCAACGATTTTCGATAATTTCCCCCAACGTTCTTGCTCAGCTCGTTAAGCACAGACAATTCTCTGGGGCTTTTCGCTTTATTTCTGTTCCTTCCCCCCAACGCGTGGGGGACGGCCTGCGGTTTTCGATAATTTCCCCCAGAGCGTTGGGGGCCGGACAGCGTTTTTCGATAATTCCCCCCAACGCGTGGGGGCCGGCCAACGATTTTCGACAATTTCCCCCAACGCGTGGGGGCCAGCCTGCGCTTTCCATCTCCTATCCGCGGAATTGTTTTGGCGTTAATCCCGTCTGCTTTTTGAATACTCTTGAAAAATAGC
>JAILAS010000171.1 GCA_024681495.1 Eubacterium sp.
ACACATATCAAAAGATAATGAATCACTTCACCCCTAAGCTCTGGCTGGGCATGACGGCGACGCCGGACAAACGGGACGACAATGTGGCCGGGCGGAACGTATATGAGATATTCAACTACCAGATCGCGTATGAGATTAGGCTGCAGCAGGCCATGGAAGAGAATCTCCTGTGTCCCTTCCACTATTTCGGGCTGACGGATTTGTCGATTATAGGCGACGACGAGGAGGCAGAGCGTGACTTTTCCATGCTGACCTCCGACGAGCGGGTGAAACACATTGTTACCCAGGCCGATTACTACAGCTACAGCGGGGACAGGGTCAAGGGACTTATTTTCTGCAGTAGCATCAAAGAGTCCGAGGTGCTCTCGGAGAAGTTCAACAAGGTCATTAACCCCGAAACGGGCAGGCCGTTCAGGACGATCGCATTGAACGGAAGCGCCACCGAGGAGGAGAGGCAGGAGGCCTTCGAGCGGCTGGCTATGGATGAAAGCGAGAGCGCTGCAGACGGTAAACAGTCGCCTGCGTATGGCGATTGCATCACCACGGGAAAGGGGCCGTTGGACTATATATTCTCGGTGGAGATTCTGAACGAGGGTGTCGACATCGTCGAGGTGAATCAGGTTATAATGCTTCGCCCGACCCAGTCTCCCATAGTCTTCATCCAGCAGCTGGGGCGCGGCCTCAGAAAGGCAGAGGGTAAGGAGTACGTCGTTATCCTGGATTTCATAGGGAACTACCGGAACAACTTCATGATTCCCATCGCTCTTTCCGGCGACCGCACATACAACAAGGACAACCTAAGGCGCTACGTGCAGGAGGGCGGAAGGGTGATTCCCGGCGCGTCCACAGTGCACTTCGACGAGATAAGCAGGAAGAGGATCTTTGCGTCCGTCGACTCGGCTAACTTCAGCGAAATCAAGCTGATTAAGGATAATTATAAGAATCTGAGGAATAAGCTGGGACGCATCCCCGCCCTGAAGGACTTCGATGACTACGGGGAGATGGATGTCCTTTGTATCTTTAACAATTCCAGCCTGGGCTCGTATTATAAATTCCTGGTCAAATACGAGGACGAATATAAGGTGAGGCTGACGAAGGACGAGGAGAAAATCGTCGAGTTCGTTTCGAAGAAGCTCGCCAACGGCAAGAGGATTCAGGAGCTGCAGATGCTTCGCAGGATTATGGCCTATGCGAGGAGATTCCCGGGAGTCGGCCTTTTCGAGGAGCTGGCCGAGGATATGAGGCAGAGGGGCAAGGAAATCAGTGAGGCCCAGCAGCAGAATATCGTAAATGTGCTGACGAACGAATTTCCGGCGGGCAGTGCGAAGAGTACGTATTCGCAGTGTGTGTTTATCGAAGAAGCGGACGGGGATTACAGGCCGACGGAGGCGTTCATGGAGATGCTTAAGAACGTTGAATTTTACGACGTTCTTAAGGAACTCGTGGATTTTGGAATCAGTCGGTACGAGAGGGATTATAAGTACTCATATGAGGATTCGGACCTCGTTTTGTACAAGAAGTATACCTACGAGGATGTTTGCAGGCTTTTGAACTGGGAGCAGAATATGGTTCCGCTCAACATCGGCGGATACAAGTATGACGAGAAGACGAAGACATTCCCGGTGTTTATCAACTACCATAAGGATGAAGACATAAGCGCTACCACGAAATACGAGGACCATTTCGAGCCCGGATTCCGTGACAGACTGATAGCTATATCCAAATCCGGAAGGACGTTGCAGTCCGGTGACGTTCAGAACTTTATTAAGTCGAGGGAGAGAGGGATACACGTGGAGCTCTTCGTCCGCAAGAACAAGGATGACACGATTTCCAAGGAGTTCTACTATCTTGGCAGAATGCAGCCCAGCGGGAAAGTCAAGGAATTCCGGATGACCGGAACGGATAAAACGGCTGTCGAAATCGAATGGATCCTGGACGTCCCTGTGCGTGAGGATCTGTATGAATACATCGTCAGCGATTAATGGAGGATATATGAAGACAATCAGAGTGGTGGCCGCCGTCATCAAGGCCGAAAATGAGGCGGGAGAGCCGATAATATTCGCGACCCAGAGGGGGTACGGTGATTTCAAGGGCGGATGGGAATTCCCGGGCGGAAAGATCGAGGAAGGTGAGACTCCTCAACAGGCCCTAAAACGCGAAATTATGGAAGAGCTAGACACCGAGATCTCCGTGGGAGAGCTCATCGAGACGGTGGAATACGACTACCCCACCTTTCACCTTTCCATGGACTGCTTCTGGAGCGAGATCGTCAGGGGTGATCTGGTGCTGAAGGAGCACGAGGCGGCCAGATGGCTGACCGGCACGGAGCTAAACGACGTCGACTGGCTACCGGCCGACATCACCCTCATAGAAATAATCGCCTCTGCAATCTAGCATAAAAAAAGAAAGGCTATCCTCCTTCACCGAAAAGTGAAGGGGGATAGTGCTTTAAGGAGTTTTGGCGATTGTATAGTCGTAGAAGTGCTTGTTGATAGTGGGGTCGAACAAGCTATCGCCATTCTTCTGTTAGGGGGGGAGGCCATCCCAATAGCCGAAACCCCGGATGCTATGTTGACTACGCATATCATTATGACAAAAGTTTAGGAGCAATTCAATTGACAAAAATTGAAATTTTTTAAACTAAGTTTTGGTTAATCTAGACAAAGCGTAGGTTATGCTAGGTTATAGAAAAGACATACTTCCATAACCAAAAGTTATAGAACATAAAAACCCCCTCCCCCTTCCCGAGGCCGGGGAAGGGAGGAGGGGACAAACAGGGGGTGGTGTTACCAACTAGTTGTAGTCGTAGAATCCCTTGCCGGCGGTAACTCCGGTCTCGCCCTTGTCTATTTTCTCTTTCAGCATCTTGCCGATTTTATTGATGAGGGTGCCTTCGGTCTGAGCCTCGGGCTTCATCTGGTTGATGTTATATGCGGTGGTCAGTCCGACGATGTCAAGGATCTCGAAGGGTCCCTTGGGTGCGCCGGTGGCGAGCCTCCAGGTGAGGTCGATCGTCTCGGGATCGGCAACTTCATCGGCCCACAGACCCTGAGCCGCGCTGAGGAACGGAACGAGCATCGAGTTCAGGATGTAGCCCGGCTGCTCCTTGTGGAGCTGGAGGGGAACCATGTTGATCTCGTCAGCGAAAGCTACGACCTTCTCGTATACCGCCGGGTCGGTGCCGGGATGTCCCATTACCTCTGCGGTGTTGTTCTTCCAGATGGTGTTTGCGAAGTGCAGGGCGCAGTACTTCTCCGGCCTTCCGGTGTGCTCCGCGAACGTGCTCGGCAGCAGGGTGGAAGAGTTCGTGCAGAGGATGGAATCCTCAGACATCACGTCCTTCATCTTCTCATACATTTCAATCTTTGCCTCGGGATTCTCGGCCATAGCCTCGATGATGATGTCGGCGTCCGCCAATGCCTTCGCCAGATCAAGCTCGAGATGCACGTGCTCTGCGAAGTTCTGCTCCGCCTGAGCGCTGAGCTCGTCGATCTTCTCAGCGGTGATGCCCTCCCAGGTCCTTATCATTCCGTGAGGATAGAGGAATGCTCCCATCGGGTTGCCGATGAGCTTCTTAGCGCCCTCCAGGTCAGCCAACATGGCTGCGCTGTACTGGTCTACCTTGGACTGCGTACGTCCGATGGAACCCTCGGAACGAAGCCAGAACGTCGTGTCGTGACCCGTGTAAGCGCTCATAAGTCCGATCTGCGTGCCCAGAACGCCGCCTCCTACGATAACTACTTTCTTAAAACTCATGCCAAACTCCTTTCAAGTCCCGTTATTAGCGGTGTTGCTTTGATTATGTCGCTATTATCACAAAAGAAAAAACGGAATTCAATTGGCAAAATGGGGATTTATCATTCAAACTTTTGGTTATAGTAGACAAAAAAACCGTTATGCATCAGAGGCATAACGGTTATGCCGAAACACATGCGTTTATGCGGGTTGCGGGCCATTTGGGCCGCGCAGTTTGACATCGCCCCACGTTTTGTATAGAATCTTTCTATACAGACAAGGGTGCCTGACGGCGCTCTTGTCTTTTTTTGTTTTAAAGAAAGGACGGGCAATATGAATCTTTTCGACGTAGTGGGACCGGTTATGGTGGGGCCCTCGAGCTCGCACACCGCCGGGGCCGTGAAGATCGGCAACGTGTGCGCCAGGCTTATGAGCGAGAGAATAGTGAAGGCCGACATCTATCTGCACGGGTCTTTTGCGGCCACGGGGCAGGGGCATGGCACAGACAGGGCGCTGGTGGCCGGATTGCTGGGCATGAAGGTGGACGACTCACGGATTCCCGACAGCTTCCGGCTGGCTGAAGAGGCCGGGATGGAGTACGCCTTCCTGAGCGCGGATTTGGGAGACTGCCACCCCAACAGCGCCAGGATCTGCATGGAGGGAGAGAGCGGCAAGACCCTCGAGGTGGTGGGCGCCTCGGTCGGCGGCGGGCGCATCAATATCGTGGAGATCGACGGATTGTCGGCCAATTTCAGCGGCGACTATCCGACGCTTATCGTTCATAACATGGACCAGCCGGGGCACGTCGCCGAGGTGACGTCCATGCTGCAGCACAAGTCGGTGAACATCGCGACCATGCAGCTGTACAGGTCCGGCCGGGGCGGCAATGCGGTGATGATAATCGAGACCGATCAGGAGACGCCGCTCGAGGCCGTCGGGTGGCTCGAGCATCTCGAGGGAGTCCACAAGGTAACATATTACAGCCCGAGTGAGGAAGAAGCCTATGTTTAGTTCGTTGGAGGAATTGAAGGAATCGTGCGCGGAGCGCGGGCTGCCCATCTGGAAGGTGGTGCAGGAAGAGGACGCGAAGGAGCAGGGAATCACGCCCGGGGAGCACTTCGCGAAGATGGCCGGGTTCTATTCGGCGATGAAGCTGTCGGACGAGAATTACGACTCCGGGCTGAAGAGCCGCAGCGGGCTGGTCGGCGGTGAGGCGGGCAAGATTGCCGGCCGAAGGGCGGCAGGCGGACTCTTGTGCGGAGACTTCTGCGGGATGGTCATGGAGAAGGCGCTTCGTGTGAGCGAGTCGAATGCGTGCATGAAGCGGATTGTGGCGGCGCCTACGGCCGGATCGTGTGGCGTGCTTCCCGCAGTGCTGGTCAGCTATCAGCAGACGAAGAATGTACCGGACGAAAAGATGGTTGAGGCGCTCTATGTGGCCGCAGGTATAGGCGGTGTAATTGCGAGCAGGGCTACCCTTTCGGGCGCCGAGGGCGGGTGCCAGGCGGAGATTGGTTCGGCCTCGGCCATGGCGGCGGGCGCCCTGTGCTACCTTATGGGCGGCGAAGACACGATGATCACTCATGCGGCGGCGATGGCGCTAAAAAGCCTGCTCGGGCTGGCCTGCGATCCTGTGGCCGGCCTCGTCGAGGTTCCCTGCGTGAAGAGAAATGTCATTGGGGCCGTCAATGCGGTTACCGCCTCGGATATGGCATGCGCCGGTATCGTCAGCAGGATTCCCCCGGACGAGGTGATAGACGCCATGAAGAGCATCGGCAGGCAGATGAGCCCTGCCATTAAGGAGACGGGGACCGGAGGCCTGGCCGCTACGCCCACGGGGCGCGGGATGGCGGCGGCTATGGAGGCGGTTTAGGTAGCGCTCCGGCACGATAAAAGTGGTATTGTGCGGGGTAATTGTGTATAATTATACCCAATGCAGTCTCGTGAGATTGTATGCAAAGGAGTTTTGACTGTAGTTGGAGTTACAATGGTTCATGCTGTGATTGCCGCGGATGTCGTAAGCCTTATGGTTATGTTTGTCATCCTCTGCGGTACATTCTTCAATTCAAAAAACAGAAAAGAATCGACGCGCTTATATAATGAGTGCGTCTTAGTTGCTGCCCTCGGAACTTCGATCGATATAGCGGGCTATGCGCTGGAGGGGAAGCCGTATCTCGATACGGTGCTTCTGGTGGTCAATGCGCTTTCCTATATTTTTGTCGCCGTCCTGCTGGTTTTCTATTCGACCTACGTGGTGGCAGTCATAAAGGAGAAGGCCGACATCTCATATAAAGTCATAATCCCCGTTACCGTGATGGTTATCCTGGATATAATCATACTGGTGGCCGGGACCGTTACCGGCAAACTCTTCGTAATCAGGGACCACGCATACGTGCCGGGAGAATTGAATGCGTATACCAGTATCCTTCCGGCACTGGCATTGATTTATATCTATTACATCCTGTTCATCTACAGGGAATCGCTCGGCGCCGGGAGGCTTATAGCCATATCCACGTACATGGTCTTCCCCCTCGTCACTGCTGTGCTGAGCTTCTTCACCAGCGCACCAGATTTCGCGTATGTGTCCATAGTCATTTCCCTGGAGGTTATCTACGTGGTCATCCAGGTGCAGACTATCGCGGAGACGAACCTCAGGGCGCAGATTCTCAGCGAGGCCTCGTACACGGATCCGTTGACGGGACTCAAGAATCGTCGCGCGCTCGACGAGATGCTGAAGAAGAGCGGAGAGAACAGCCCTGTCGGGGTGGTCTTCTGTGATTTGAACTATTTAAAACATATAAACGACAACCTGGGTCATCAGGCGGGAGACGATTACATAAGGAAGTTCACGGATATGCTCACGGAGCAATTCCCGGATGCGGAGGTGTGCAGGACCAGCGGTGACGAGTTCGTGGTGCTGCTCTGCGGAATAGCGGAGGAGGCTGTGGATAAGCGCATGTCGAAATTCCGCAAGCTGGTGGACGAGAGCGACCGAATCGCTTCCTTCGGGTACGTCTATAGCGAAGATGGAGACCCGCAGAAGATGATTAGCGAGGCCGAGAAACTCATGTATGAGGATAAGGCCAGATATTACCGCGAGACCGGCAGGGACCGCAGGAAATAAAAATAACCGTCCTTTTCGACATCGAAGTGAATCCCCAATGTGTCTAACGAAGGGACTCACCTCAGCGTCTGGAGGGGCGGTTTGTTATAGTTTTGTAATACTTGGTTTGCTAAAATGATTTTAGAATAGGTTGAGTATGTAGAGAACTATATACAGGAAGAGAGAGTTATGAAGTATAAGGGGTCGGGAGAGGAACGACTAAAGGACGCCGCGCACCTGATTGTCCTGATATCGTTTACGTGTACGGCGGTCATATTGTTGGCAGAAATCATAGTACGGGGGTGGGAGAGAGTCGCAGTCCCGTTGGTTTTGTGCGCAATTATATACTCCTGGGGCATTAATCTGGTCGACAGATACGACAGCGTGCATCGCATGTGGATATATGCCATATTCATGATGTTCTGCTACTTCTTCTACGGCATTCACCAGACGCGCATGGACATTCTTCCACTCGCGATTGTCGTCATCATAATGATATTCTTTATCACAGGGCTGAGAGGCCTGATCTGGCTGGCAGTAGGCAGCTATTATTTCACCATGCTTTTTAATATAGCCAGGGCAGACGGGAAATGGGTGGAGTCCTATCACCTGAGTACGCTCCAAATGCTCCTGCACTTTTTCCTGGTTCTGGTGGCCGGAATCGTCGCCCATTTCTTTATCTCGGCACGCACGATAGAGCATGCCCGCGCCGTGGAGAAAAAAAGGGCTCGGGAAGACGACGAAGAGATCATGCGGGAGCAGTTCCGAATCGTATCCAAAGAGATAGGCGGGCTGTCCCGGGACATGATGGGGGAGATGCTCCTGCTGAAAAATGCCCGAATAGAGCGCGAGGAAAAAGAGGGTAAAAGGAGCGAGGTCACCGGTAAAGACGAGATGGACGCCATATTCGCCATGGCAAGGAGGCTCGTGACGCACCTCGACGACATGATGGACTACTCCGAGATGATAGCCGGAAGGACGCATCCCAGGACGGAGGTTTACGAGGTGATGGATCTTCTGGCGCAGCTTCGTACCGAGCGCCACACGTACAACCTCGACGAACAGTCGGAGCTGGTGGTGCAGCTTGACCCGTTGACGCCCAAGGCTCTGTACGGTGATAAGGAGATGATACTCAAAATCCTCAGGCACCTGATATCAAACGGTCGACGGTACACTGTCGACGGCGGAGTGCAGGTGAAGATATACACGAATTCACACGCGGACGAGACTAACCTCTGCATAGAGGTTAACGACACCGGCGTGGGAATAGGCAGGGCCGACCTGGAGCGGCTCGTGGAGTCCATAGACGACAGGAGGACGGCAGGCTACCGCCCGGGCGGATTGGGCCTGGGGCTTTATCTGGTGAGCGGGTTTGTCAAGCATCTCGGGGGATTCTTCCGCATCGAGAGCGAGAATGAGGCGGGCACTTCGGTGTGCGTCAGTATACCGCAGAGGGTGGCGGACGCCGTGCCCTGCATCAGCTTCGGCCGAAACCTCGGCATCTGCATTGCATACGAGGACACGGTCTATAAGAACGATACGCTCAACGGATTTTACGAGGAACTGATTCGCAACTTCTCCGAGGGCATGGGAATACCCGCCTACTCGGTGAGGAGCGCGGAGGAGCTGGATGACCTTTGCCGCGCATACAACAAGGTCTGCCTCATAGTGGACCACGAGGCCTACAGCGGAAATCCGGACCGTTACGAGTCTATGGAGGGCGTGTTCCTTTCGGTCGTGACTCCCAAGGACAGGGAGTTCCCGGAGGGCAGCAGCGCATACCGGCTCAGGATGCCTTTCGAGACGTCGGAGCTGCTCCACATGCTCGAGCGGGCCAAAAAGACAATAGACAGACGCGGGAATAACGATGAAGCATCCGGATGTGCGCGCCCGGTCAGGGCCGAGAGCCTGTCGGAGCGAGAAATCAGGATTCACGGCGGGCGAAAGGTCATGATAGTGACGGACAGTATGTCGGATATGCCGCCTGAGATATCGCGCGCATCGGGGATTCCCGTGATACCCTTCCGGATTTTCGCGGAGCACGCCAGCTTTCTGGACGGGCTCGAGGTGTCGCAGGAGTGCGCGCTGAGCTACTTTAAGGAAGACCCGGGCATACACACGATGGCGCCCGAGGAGGACGACTTCAGGGAGTTCTTTGAAAAGAATCTCAGGTTAGCAGAGCACCTTATCTACATCAGCACTGCCAGGAGGGTGAGCGTCGCCTATGACCGCGCCTGCAAAGTGGCGGAGGAGATGGGGAATGTTACCGTATTTAACTCCGGCCAGGTGTCCGGAGGCGTGGCGCTTATGGCGATTAAGGCGCAGGAGCAGGTCGATCGCGGGGCGACCCCCGGGGAGATAGTGGAGTTTCTCGAGAAACTTCGCCCGAAGGTAAAGACGACGTTCCTTATCGAAAACCTCGACCACCTGGCGCAGGTCGGCACTGTGAGCAGGTTCCTGGGTGTCATGGCCAGAATTTTCATGATTCACCCCGTGATTACGATGAAGCACGACGCAATGACGTTGGGCGCCATCCACGTGGGCAGCATGATAAGGGCCAAGGAGGCCTACATCAACAGGATTCTTAGGAGACGGGAGAAGGTCGACTTCGAGTACGGATTTATCGGCTCGGTGGGAATAGAGCACAGGGAGCTCTCGGGACTCGAGCAGGTCCTTCTGGCGGAAGGAAAGTTTCAGCACGTGATAGTGCGCCGCGCGTCGGCGGCTATCTCCATCAACTGCGGGGCCGGGACGTTTGGAATAATATATATAGAGAAATAGCGGAGAGTGTTATATGAGGAAGAATCCATACAAGTGGTTTGTGGCATTGGTGGTGCTGATGACGGTGGTACTGTCCGTCGCGGCCTATGTGTTCGTCGGCGTGGACGAAGAATCCGAGCGCGCCAGCAATATGCTCATAGGCGAGATGGTCGACAACTCGGTCATGGAGGCCCTTTCCGAGCCGGTCACGGTATCGAGGATGATCGCGCAGGACGAGTGCCTGTGCGAGATTTTGGCATCCGAAAGTTCCAAAAGCGAGGACGAAGAGATAGCGGAGCTAAGGAGCTATCTAAATGCGATACACGAGCAGTTCGGCTTCGCATCGGTGTATGTCATATCCGACTCATCGAAGAAATATTATACGTATGCCGGGCTGAACAAGGTGATTGACCCCGATAACGATTCCTTCGACACCTGGTACGACACCTTTATAAACAGTGGAAAAGACTATATGCTGGAGTCCTCCAACGACGAGGCGAATCTTGACAAGCTGACCATCTTCGTGGACGCGAGGATAGAGGGGGCGAGCGGAAACCTCCTCGGCGTGTCGGGGGTGGGAATAGAGACGAGTGAACTCACGGATACCCTCCTCGAATACGAGGACGAGTATGACGTGGAGATAGATTATGTAAACTCGGATGGATTGGTGCAGCTCAGCGGTAACACCGAGATGATACGATCCTCGTATGTATCCGGAATAGCGCTGCCGGAGACCTCCGATACCTCATACAGCTATCAGGAGTACGGGACCGGCGGCTATGCCGTGGTGCGTTACATTCCTGAGCTTGACTGGTACATGGTGGTTCGCAACGATTCCATGTACAGCCCGTTCGGCCGCAACTACAGGTTCTTCTTCGCCGAGACCATCATCCTGGTGATTGCCCTGGCGCTCGTGCTCGTGGCCGGAAACAACATCAAGGCGGTGACCTACAGCTCGACGGACAGGAGCGTGAGCGTCGATAAGGTCACCGGTCTTCCCAACAGAAACTACCTCTACAGGGTATACGGCGAGAAGGGAACTCTGAACACGATTCAGTACCAGAGCATAGCCGAGTTCAGCATCGACGAGTATGAGGACTTGGAAGAGCTCCGCGGTACCGACAGGATCGTTCAGTCTGTGGTCCGCACGGCCAGAGAGACCTTCGGCAGCAGGGGACAGCTGATTCGGTGGAACAGGAGCTCCTTCGTCGTCCTGCTGGAGATGGAGACCGATGAGGCGACCGAGGCCTGCAGGAAGTTATGCAGGTCTGTTGAAGACATAGGAGAGGTCACGATATCTGTCGGCGTAACGGACATTCGCCTGAACGAGACGCTTAAGAAGAACTATTACCGCGCCGTCCAGAACATGTATCTGGTGAGAGAGCTGGGCGGAAACAACGTGAAGAGGGGATGATGATATGAAGTCAATAAGAACGAGGATAATCACCACCTTCATCGTATCGATCCTCACCATATTCATGGTGCTGGCCGCGGTGGGGGTCTACTATATTATCGTTGCGATAAACATGCACACCGACCAGTCCATGAGGCTGCTTATCGAGGAGAAGAGCGGCGAGCTCAACACGTATTTCTCGGGGGTGGAGAGGACCGTGGAGGTGCTCGAGAACTACCTGCATGCCGAGACGGACTATGACAAGTATGAGAGCGACGACCAATACAGGGGTGAGCTTATAGACGACCTGAGGGACCTGGCCTTAAGCTCCGCAACCATCGTCGACAACGTCGAGTCTGTGTACTTCAGGCCGGACCCGGAGAAATACGGGGGCACATCAGGATTCTTCCTGACAGAGGTGTCTGAGGGAGAGCTAAAGAGCGTCACTCCGACGGACATTCTCTCGTATGATGAAGACGATATTGAGCACGTGGGGTGGTACTATCAGGCCATAAAGTCGGACAAGGCCATATGGATGGAGCCCTATTCGAACGAAAACATCAGCGTTTACATAATGTCATATGTCGTCCCCGTATACATCGGGAGCGACTTTTTGGGAGTCCTCGGCGTCGACATCGACATGTCGCTGGTGCATCAGACCATAGACAGGCTGAACTACGACAGCAGCACGGGAATGCTGATGAGTTCGGCGGGGAATCTCCTCTACCACAAGGACTACCCCGGCGGACTTCTTAAGGATGAGTTCACGGACGAGATCTCGGAGGCCAGCCAGTTCTTCACGAGCGAATACATAGGGACCGGGGAAAACTATAAGTATGTAGCCGCGCGCAGAACGAACAGAATCATCGTCAGTCGCCTGGACAACGGCATGATACTGGCTATATACACGCCTGAGTCCGAGCTCTTCGGGGTGCAGTACAGGATGATGTTCCAGCTGGCGATGGTATTCATAGCGGCGCTTATAATCGTCATTGTAGTTTCGGTGAAGGTGACGGGACGGATCGTTACGCCCATACGGGAATTGACGGCCGCCTCATCCCGAATTGCCCAGGGCGAGCTGGGGCAGGAAATCGCCTACCAGTCCGACGACGAGATCGGATCTCTGGCGGACAGTATAAGGAAGATCAGTGTCGAGCTGAAGGTCTACATCGACTATATCCACGAGCAGGCTTATCTCGATGCCATGACCGGCGTATACAACAAGGCTGCCTACATGGTGGAGGAGGCCCGGCTCGAGCGCCTCATTCGCGAGGACATGGCCGCGTTCAGCATCTACGTATTCGACGTGAACGGTCTGAAGCGCATGAACGACACGAAGGGCCATGAGTACGGCGACATGATGATAAAGGACGCGGCGCTCAACATTAAGGCGGTGTTCGACAGCGGACAGGTTTACCGCATCGGCGGCGACGAGTTCATCGCGTTTGCGCCCGAATTGACGGACGAGGAGATCCGAAGGCAGTTCGCCCGGTTCGACGAGCAGCTGCGCGTGTTCAACTCCGAGAACGAGAAGTACGAGGAGGATCTGGCCATCTCCAAGGGAGTGGCTGTCTACTCGGCGGGTATGGACGCGGACTTCGCATCGGTCTTCGCCCGCGCGGACGAAGACATGTATCGCTGCAAGGAGGAATACTACAGGAAGCACGGTGGCAGAAGGCGTACCGACTAGACTGTGCATTAATCGAAAATACGGCCTTTTGTCGGAAAATATTTGAACAAAAGGCTCGAATGTGATAAATTAATTAGACAGTTGGTTGTTCCGACCGTGGGGAGATATACGGTGGGGACTTATTGTCGGCACTTTATGGAGGAGTGAAAATATGAAGAGAGTCGGAAGCAGATTTCTGGCGATCGTCCTCTCGGCAGTCATGCTGTTATCAATGAACGGCATGAGTGTTTTGGCGAGCACGGTCATAACCAAGGATCGTACGGCGACAGACACAGATGTCAGCTCGTATGTTACGGCGGATAATTACAGCGAGGATACGTACACGCTTACGTTCGGTCCCGGTACGGACAGTACGGGGCAGTCGTATGCGATTCAGGTCCCCCAGGGAAAATACATCGTTTTCCATGAGGGATATTTGTATGTCTACATGACGAAGATGGCGGCGAAAAATGACATCGCCTCCGACTTCCAAAACTATGAGGCACATAAGAAACTGTACGCATACACCCGCGACAGCTACGTTCAGACGGGCTGGAGTGACGGAACCAACAGCTATACCATAGACACGGTATATCAGGTTTCGTCCAATCTTACCCTCGTTCCCACCTGGGAGGCCGGGTACGTCGTTACGTTCTCCGATGCCTCCAATTCCGTAAACGGCACGCAGGTTCGAGTACCCGAGGGCGGGCATTTCTACATCTACGAGAGCTACAGGACCGGCAGCAGCGCCTACAGCCTCGTAGCGTCTTATTACTACAGGGTTTTCAATTCGGCCAATATCCTCGTGGATTATGGCACGTTGCCTCTGGCGTACTCCGGCAAGGTCGTAAGTGACTTTAAGGTGGGAAGTGCCACCTACGAGTTCACGACGGATGAGCTGGAGATACCGGTGACCGGGGATGCCACATTGACGGTCGATTGGGAAGATGCGGTTACGGTTACCTTTTCGGGAGGTGAGACGACTACGCTGCAGTTGCGCGCCGGTCAGTATATCCGTAACGATTACGGCGACTTGTTCTATGTATACAATAGCAAGTCCGACGCGAATTATGGCGAGAATTATGTAAACCGGATATCCCTTACGACTGACAAGGAGGGATACAACTTCAAGGGGTGGTTATATGACGGCAAAACCCTCGGAGATGAGGCGGTCGTTCAGATTAACTCGAATACCGAGTTTACGGGAAAGTATATTTCATACGAGTTTGTGACAATAAAGGACCTTTCCTCCAGCGGTTCTGAGAAAATTTATTATATTGATTACGGGGAGTATATCAGGTTTGAGGATTCTGAATTCTCGGTCTATCACAAGAATGTCAGCGGCAGCTACACCTATAAAGACACTTATTACCCGAGTTACCAGTCCGGAAAAACACTGGTTTACCTGTACGATGGAGCCGGGAATAAGTATGAATTGGGCGACTATATAGAAGTGACCGAGGGGCTCGTATTAACGGCCGTGTACTACGCGTTCGACGAGTTCACGGAGGTTGATGTGTATGACATCGGGGAGACGGAGGGCAGCTCGACGCCGACGGCTTTAGAATTCCCGACCGATACATATATTAAGTACACTACGGATAATAAGCTGGCCGCCTATGTCAAGGTGGATGATGATTATATCAAAACGACTATAGAGGAAGATTTATCGTTTAACATTTCAAACGGGGATACCTTCACAGGTTTTAAGGACGGCGACGAAAACACCTATGGTAAGAATGACTACATACCCGTATCAGCCGGCCTTACCCTGTATGCCCAGAGCGCTGAGGTTTCGGACACATACACGGTTACCTTATCCAAGGGCGACAGTGATACCGGTTCAAACCTCAATATTGCGGTACCGAAGAATGGTAGCCTGTACCTGGGAGATACCACGTCATCTTCTCCCTACTATATGGCATTGGATGAGTATGGTGTAATGATGTCCCGGATAGAATATACGGCTTATACCAGGGATGGGTATATGATCGTCGGATGGACGGACGGGACGGACACTTATAATGCTGAAGGTTCTATAGATGTAACCGCCGATATTACACTTACCCCGATATTTGAAAAGGCCAGGACATACACTGTTAAAGATACGGTCAATAATACCACCGAGTCGCTGACGGCCCCTGAGGGGGGAGTACTTTATCTGAATCACTATGGATACATCGGGGTGTATTCGGACGACCAATATACCGGAGAGCTCGGAGGTGCGTCTATAAGCGAGGGCGCAGAGGGCAAATACATAGCCGGATATACTATTGGAGGAACCGACTATCTCTTTGAAAGCGACAGCGTTGGTGATCTTGACCTGAGTGTGAGTGACATTAGTGATGGGGCGGAGATAGTTCCCATATATAAGGATGTCATCAGCCTTACGTTTACACTTGGAACCGTTTCGAACACCATTAAGGTTCCCGAGGGTGGAAGTCTCTGCATTTATGAGAGTGAAATGATAGCTTACTATCCCTTTAATGTTCAGTACATTGTTAACTATAGTTCTATCCAGGAACTCGACTTATCGGGAATTACCGGCCTACTTAAGGGATATACTGTGGATGGGAAGAATTACCTGTTTAATGATGATGAAGTTATAGAGACGGGTGCGATTTCCTCCACCTCCACGATAACCGCCATAATCGATAATACGACAATCCTCAGTCTTACGGCTACCGATGGCACCAACAGCTATACCATAAAGGTTCCCGAGGGTGGATATCTCTATATGGATGAGGACGGCGATTTTAAGGCGTATTACTCGGATGATACCGTGTATGAGGAAGATGGCTACTGCTGGCAGAGCACCTCGTTTACGAAGGATGGCGCGGTTTTAGCGGGATTTAAAATCGGAGACACGGAGTATCTTTTCGGGGATAATTACAGCATATACAGCGAGACGATTACGTCCGTACAGACGATTACACCCCTGTTTAAAGAGAGAGTCAGCGTTACGTTCACGTCTACGGACGCCGCCTCAAATTCATATTCCATCAGCGTTACATCAACGGAAGGGTATTACATCAGGTTCTATTCGGATTTCGTAGGTATCTATACGTCGCTGGCTGAAAGTGGATGGAATGAAACCAGTTACTTTGAGTATAGTGATTTCACCAACTCCGGCTACAATCTGACCGGATGGACGTATAACGGAACCACTTATAAGACCGGAGATATCGTCAAGGTGGCCTCAACCGACATGACCTTTACGGCGGTATGGACGGCCAAGGAGACGGCCGTGGCCGCCTACAGCGTGACTTTAAAGGCCGGCACGGGAGCTACCGGAGACGATGTTGTACTCGCGCTTCCCAGCAACACGTACGATATCAGCATCAACCGTTACACCGGACGCATCGACGCATATGATGAGTTCGAGGACGTGATTTTTACCACGTATTTCGACTTTGAGTGCGGAGATAAGTTTGTGACGGGATTCAGCAGTGACACCACTGAGTATGCGTTCAATCCGCTCAGTTCCAAACTGTGGATTAATCTGGAGAACAGAGCAGAGGACATGACCCTTACGGCCGACTGGGGTGACCGCTATGAGCTGTCGGTGGTAGACGGCGACGGCAACAAGGTTGACAGCTCGTACTACCCGGCTGGAACCGTATACGCGAAGTATGAAGGAAATGATGTAATCGGTCTCTACAGGTTGCCTTCGGGCGACGGTCGCATCAGTACGTTCTATTTGGACAAATCAGGATATGAAATCAAGTCGGTGAAGGCAGGAACCACGGATATTACAGACGGGAATATAGTGGAGATTTCTTCCGCGACGACGTTTACGGTTACCTATGAGGAGTATGCCGAGGTGACGATAACGCTTAAGGGTGGATCAAAGGCCCCCTCCAAGACGCTCACCATTAAAGGACAGGTGGGTGGTCGTATCCGACTCTTTAACGACGAAATATACGTTGTCGATGCCTACGGAAACCAGTCAGACAACGCCGAGATTGATTTCGGTGTCAGCGAGTCTGAGGGATGCCTTACGGCATTTACATGTGGGGATGAGACATACGATGTTTCTGCCAGCAGTTCTTGTGTGATAAGGCCTGCCGGGGACATGACCCTGACGGCTGTCTGGGCGGAGCCCGTGGACATCACACTCACCTACAGCGGCTTTTCCGGAGTACCTACGAGTTCGATGACAGGATATGTGGGAGAGGAACTGGAATTCGATGATGGCAATATTTATATAGCTGATGTTAGGAATAACTTCGGCAGTCATATCGAGGACTACTATGGGTACTATGAAGAATATGGAAAGGATTTTGCGTTTACCGTAGACGGCAAGACCTATTATTCCTATGACACAATTTCCATTGCATCGGATATGACAATCGATGTGACGCAGGTTGACATGCCGACATTATCGCTGGTAGATGAGGACGGTGCTGTTGCTCGCTCGAGTTATATTTATAGTGGAGTCAGGTACATTACAATTAGCTCCTCGGGATGGATATGGATGTATAACAGCATGTCCGATTACGAGTATGGTAATGAAATCGATTTCTTATCAGTTCCCAGTAGTATTGAGAGCAAGACCGGATACGAGATAACCGGCTGGACGGTGAACGGGACCGAATATGGAGTGGATGAGTTGATTTCCGTTAGCGGGAACACGACGATTTCACCTGTGTACGGCAAGACTGTAACTATAACTCTCGATCCCGGGGACGGGGCAGAAGGAAGTGCCTCGACGATTGAGGTTAGCGAAGGTACAAAGGTGCGTTTTGGAGTCGTCTATGACTCGACCGAAAGAATTTACGTGTACGATGCCAATGGCGATGACGATGATGATTCGATTGGCGCAGCGACCTTCTATCGTGCCGGTTATGGAGTCACGGGCCTCAACATAGGAGGAACATCCTATGGCATTGACGATACGTATACCTTAACAGAGGATACTGTCATAACAGCAGAGTGGGGAGCGCTCAACGAGGTGACGCTCAAAGCCGGAGACGGCAGCGGAAGCGATGTTGTTACCAGGGTGCTGAGCTCCGGATCGATTTATTTGGGAACAGACATGATATTTGTATCCCGATATGCCGATGAGTACTATTACATGGATTATTGCTCGTACTCGTTTACCAACGGCTCGAAGGTACAGACC
>JAILAS010000025.1 GCA_024681495.1 Eubacterium sp.
CACCACCACAACCTCTATCCCCATCTCCCTCGCGCGCTCCACATAGACGTCGCCCAGGGGATGGATCAGGACGAGGCGCTTTCGCGCGTAGCGGCCACCGAAGCGCTTGGCGACAGCCTCCAGCTCGTAGAGGGGGTGGAGTGCCGACTGGCCGTTCAGTTTGCCGCTCTTGCAGGACGTAAAGGTGACCACATTGCCGGCGAGGGAGAGGACGTCGATCTCGTTGATGACGTCGTCTCCTGAGCCGGGGTGTATGCAGCCGTCCCAGTCGAGGACCACGCCGCGGGTGCAGTAGTCCGCGCGCTCGCGGATGTCGTAGAAGGCGTGGAATTCGAGGACGTTGCCGGACTTCCAGATGTTGTTTTTGACGCGGGGGTTTTTGAACTTGAATGAGATTCTCTCGTCGGTGTGCTCCAGATACTCGACGAGGCCCTAACCGGCCAGGTCGCCGACGATGTTCATGAATTCCTGCAGGGACTTGAGGCCCCCGTTGCCGCGGGACAGATCGCCGCTGACGGTCTGCGTGCGCTTCGAGAATTGCAGGCTGTCGTCGCCCGACATGGCGCCCCGGAGGTAGTCCGAGAACGCATTCCACCTGTCCTTATGGGCGGACAGGACGCGCCAGAGCCCGTCGCACTCGGCCCTGAATCCGGCGTCGTTCACAGGGACTTCTTCCATCTCCCTGTGGTTTATGACGCCGCCCTTCATGCGGATGTAGTTGTCGAGGGTGAGCTTAAAGTCACGCCTTTCTGCCCTGCTGCCGATGCTCGCCTCCACCCCGTCGTCGAGTTCAATGAGTCTGTCCTCCACGATGTCGAACTTGTGGAGGGGCGCGGAGAACTCCTTCGCCAGCATCCCGAAGGCGACCAGGATAAGGTCCTCTCCGCCGGTGATGTCGAAGAACACCTCATTGCCGGCCGATTTTTCTTTATCCACCTCGGCACGCATATGCTTCAGGGTGTCGGGCAGATTGTCGGGCGAAAGCTCGACAAACGCGACATTCTCCATCCCCAGGCAGTTCCTTAGGAACCTTTTCGTGGCATCTTTTCTCTCTGCGATTATCTTCGGATAGCCGAAAAACACCACCCTGTCCACGTTGAAGTGCATACAGGTGATGACGTTTTCGAGCGGCTCCGAATCCAGGAATTCAAAATTTACTATCATCTTTCCCCCTGCGGGCCGGTTTCAGCCGGTGACAGATGGTCACCAACTGCCCTTCGCTCCTTGTAATACAGTTTTCGCGGCACCATGCCAAAGCACACTCGGCCGTGACGACATGCCGTTCATCGTTTTAATTTTACCATTTTTTCGCCCCCTAACCAACGCTAAGGGCTGAAAACTATCATCTTTACACATTTGCATGCGTTATGCTATCATTCACTTGTAGTGTCTTATCACTGCAGGGGAGGCTTTCGTGAGTATAAATACGCAGAATTACGAAATTAATATCGTTAAAAGCACAGACGAGGCACCTGCTAATCCCGTGACCCAAAGTGACGAGAGTGCAGGCGCACAGGAAGAATCGGAGGTATAGTTATGAATCCAATGGACGGCGCATTGAACCCCAGTCAGATCCACGCGCTCAGGCAGACACAGGCTATGTTGGCGGTCGATGGGCTCACACTCAACAAGTTCGGCATGGACCAGGTCATCCGGATGCTTCGCAACGAGATCACCCGCGAGGAGTACCAGCAGCTCCTCAGGGAGGAGTATAAACCGGACGAGGAGGAGGAGGAAATAGAGCTCCCCTCCGACAGCGGCATCCCGGCGAATAAGTTCGACTGCCATAACGGCGAGGAGCTGCTCAATATTGCGACGCTCTCCGCGGCCGGCAATCTGGCACACCTGATATATAACCCCATTGAGGGCAATTACGACTTCCAACATCTCAAGGATATACACCGGTTCATCTTCGGGGACGTGTTCTACTCGGCGGGAAAGCCGCGCGATTTCGACATAGACGACAGCGGCAAGTACTCGCCCGCAGCCTCTATCGAGACCGACGCCGAGGAGATTTTCGCGGGATTCCTCAGCAGCTGCGAGGACGCGAACACGAACAAATTCAAGTTCGCGGAGGCATTGGCGACCCAGTACATAAAGATGTACTCGCTGAGCCCGTTTGTGACCGGTAACGACTTCGCGCGACGCGAGTTCTTAAGGACGCTGTGTCTGAACTTCGGATACATATTCGATTTCACCGAGACGTACTACCTCGAGCTCATGCAGACGGACGAGCTAGACTTCGAGGAGGGCGACGACAGGAAGCTGTTCGACATCTTCCAAAAGTGCATCATAAGCCCGCCCACTATGGCGACCTCGAAATTGTGAACAACGCCGCGAAACGCGTTCATAATTTCTTTACCATTCAATAATAAATACCACAAACGGTTGTCATAATTTCCCGCTAAATTATTAGTGTCGAAGTTGTCAGATTCGCATGTAATAACAAGTGACATACTTTATTTTTTTCATAACCCTGTTTCTCGAGGGGAACAGGGTTCCTCCAAGTTAATAAGGAAATTCACTTTTCATACACATAATCTTTTTCATGAGCCGTCGGTGGAAACACCGGCGGCTTCCTCATTACGCAAAAATCACCCACCCCGGACAAACACGAAAAGAGAGCCCACTTCACAAACACGAAAAGAGCCCTCTCCCCACGAAGGGGAAAAGGGCTCAGCCAACCCGGTATTCCGGAAGCTTTCGTAATAACTGCGCGTCTCCTGTCGGGACCGGCCTAGAAGTTCACCAGATGCTCTCCGATCAGGTTCTCGTTCTCGAGGAGCAGGACCTTGTCGCCGTCGTAGGCGTAGATGCGGTAGACGATGACCTTCATCTGCTCTCCCACCACGATCGAGCGCCTCTCGAGCGACCTATGGGTCTTCAGGCGAATTCCGTTCACGTTCAGCGTCACCTCGAGGTAGTCGCCGCGGAACTCGATCTTCTCGATCACGCCGTCCTCGGCGTAGTTCATCACGTTCTCGAACTGCACGTTGTCGCTCTTGAACGCCTCCACGAACTCGGGCCTTATCGACGCAGCGTCGTACTCGTAGGACTCGAAGCCGTAGAGCTTCCTGAAGTCCTTTATCTCCTCCGTATCGCCCACGAACTGCGTGACGAACCTGGTGTCCGGCTGCCTGCACACCTCGAGCGGAGTACCAATCTGCTCCACGCCGCCCTCGTTCATTACGATGATCTGGTCGGAGACCTCGAGCGCCTCCTCCTGGTCGTGCGTAACGAAGATAGAGGTGATTCCCACCTGCTTAATCATGTCCTTGAGCCACGTCCGCAGCTCCTGGCACACCTTGGCGTCTATGGCCGCGAACGGCTCGTCGAGAAGGAGCAGCTCGGGCTCGGGAGCGAGCGCCCTGGCGAAGGCCACCCTCTGCCTCTGTCCGCCGGAGAGCTGGTTGGGATACCTCTTCTCCATGCCTGTGAGGCCGGTGAGCTCGAGGAGCTCCGTGACCCTCTGCTTTATCTTGGCCTTCGGCTCCTTCCTGAGCTCGAGGCCGAAGGCGATGTTGTCGTACACGGTCATGTACCTGAAGAGCGCATAGTTCTGGAACACGAAGCCAATGCCGCGCTTGGAGGCATCTATGTCGTTGACGCGCTTGCCGTCAATAAAGATGTCTCCGCCGTCCGGCGTCTCGAGGCCGGCAAGTATGCGCAGGATAGTCGTCTTGCCGCTTCCGGACGGGCCCAAAAGGGCCACGAGGCTCCCCTTCTCTATCCCGAAGCTCACATCGTCGGAGGCCTTAAAATCCCCGTAGCTTTTATCGATATTTTTCAATTCTACAAACATTTGAACCTCCTATACGAGCGTGCCCTTGCGCTTCGCCCTGTATTCCAATACGCTTCTCAATATCAGTATTACGACTGCAATTATCACCAGGATCGACGAGACCGCGAATGCGCCGACGATCGACTCCGAGGAACCCGCCATGTACAGCGCGTCTATCTCGAGGGGGAGAGTGAAGGTCTGTCCCCTCGTCTTGGACAGCGCGTTTACGGCGCCGAACTCGCCCAGAGCCCTGGCCGTACACAGGATCACTCCGTAGAGGAGCGCCCATTTCATCTGCGGGAAGGTAATCTTCCTAAAAATCTTAAACCCCTTAGCACCCATGAGCGCCGCCGCTTCCTCCTCGTCCTTTCCCTGCGAATTGAGCACGGGAATGAGCTCTCTGGAGACGAACGGGAACGTCACGAATATAGTCGCCAGGAACACGCCCGGCATAGCGAATACGATCTGTATGTCTGTCCCGAGCGCATCGTTTACCGCCTCGAGAATGCCGTTGCCCCAGCCGAGCCTGCCGAACGTCATTATGAACGCGAGACCCGCTATTACCGGCGAAATCGAAAACGGGATGTCGATAAGGGTGGCTATCACCTGCTTGCCCTTGAACTCGTACTTAGTCAGGGCGATGGCCGCCATCACGCCGAAGAAGGTGTTTACGGCCACTGCCACGACGGTGGCCAGAACGGTATTCGTGAGCGCCGACGTAACGTACTCGGTCTGAATGCACTCGAGGTAGTAGTCGAAGCCGTTGCTAAGCGAGTTGACGATCACGGCTACCAGAGGGAAGACCAGCATCACGACGACGAACAGAACCGTTATCGCTATCAATATGCACTTTGTCACCGTGCCCTTTTTCTCAGACATCGTTAACCCTCCTCGCCTGTCTTATCTGAATCACGTTAATGAAGAACAAAAGTATAAATGAGATGATGAGCATAACCAGGGCTATGGCCGTGGCGCTGCTGTAGTCCAGGTAGTTCAGCTTCTGCATTATCACGTAGGAGACCACCTGGGTGTGCTCCTTGGCGCTGTTGCCGGAGATGTAGATTACGCTCCCGTACTCTCCTATGCCGCGGGCGAATGCGAGACCGAAGCCCGTCAGAATTGCCGGGCGAAGCTCGGGGATTATCACCCTGCGGAACGTCTCGAAGCGAGTGGCTCCGAGCATGTAGGACGCCTCCTCGAACTGCGGGTCGAGCTTCTCGAGCACCGGCTGCACCGCCCTCACCACGAACGGGATGCCGATGAATACCAGAGCAAGCGTGAGTCCCAGATGGGTGTAGGAGACCTCGATTCCGAAGTTACCGAAGAACTTTCCCATCATGCCGCTCGAGGAATACATCTTCGAGAGCGTGATGCCGGCCACGGCGGTGGGAAGGGCGAACGGGAGCTCAATGAGCCCGTCCAGAAGCCTCTTGAAGGGGAACTGATATCTTACGAGGACCCATGCGATCATCGTTCCGAAGATCACATTTATCACCGCGGCGATGAACGCGCAGCAGATGCTGGTCCTGAACGCATAGAGAACGTTCTCGCTCAGTATGACCTCCCAGAACTCCGACGGCGACAGCTTCAGCGCATACACCAGAACGGATGCCAGCGGGATTAGAATAAGGACCGAGAGCATGGCTATGGTTATGCCCAGCGTCAGGTGGAATCCGGGGATAACGCTCCTCTTTTTTGTTTTCCTGGTTACTCGACTCATTGTATCTCCTGTTTACTTCGTATATTGCTTCTTTCACAAATCAGGGACCCGGATGGAGCCGGGCCCTGAAAATAATTATGTTAACCTTTGATTACTGTCCGTAGATTTCGTCGAAAATGGCGCCGTCGTTGAAGAACGTCTCGTAAGCCGCATCCCAGCCGCCGAAGTCCTCGATGGTGCAAAGCTGCATGTCCAGATCGAACTTGTCGGCATACTCGGCGAGGATGTCCTCGTTGGAGGGACGATATCCGTTCTCGGCAATGATTTCCTGTGCCTCGTCGGAGTAGAGGTAGGAAAGGTACTCCTGCGCCACTTCGGTGGTTCCGTCGTCCTCCGCATTGGCGTCCACGATGGCTACGCTGGGCTGAGCCAGGATGGAGATGCTCGGGGAAATGATTTCATACTCATCGGGATACTCCTCGACGGTGGCGATGGCCTCGTTCTCCCATGCAATGAGCACGTCTCCCTGTCCGTTCTCAACGAAGGTGGTGGTGGCGCCTCTTGCTCCGGAATCCATTACGGAGACGTTGGCGTAGAGCGCGCTCATGAAGGACTTAACCTGCTCCTCGTCGTCGTTGTAGAGGTTGCTGGCGTACTCCCATGCCGCCAGGAAGTTCCAGCATGCGCCGCCCGAGCTCTTGGGATCGGGGGTGATGACGTCCACACCCTCGGCGATGAGGTCATCCCAGTCCCGGATGTTCTTCTCGTTGCCCTTCCTTACGAGGAAGACGATGGTCGATGTATAGGGTGAAGAGGACTCGTCGAACTCGTCGAGCCAGCCCGACTCGATTAGGCCCGCCTCCTCGATGAGGGTGATGTCGTGCTCGAGCGCCAGGGTTACGACGTCGGCGTCAGCGCCCTCTACTACGGAACGCGCCTGGCTTCCGGATCCGCCGTGGGACTGAACCACGTCCACGGTCGTGCCCGTCTTCTCAGCGTAATATGATTCGAAAAGTTCGTTGTAAGCCTCGTACAGCTCTCTGGTGGGATCGTAGGAAACGTTGGTGAGCGTTACCACCTCGCCGGAGGCGTTGCCCGAGCTGTCGCCCGATGCGCTGCCGGAGCTCGAGTCGGAGCTGCCGGACGAGCCGCAGGCGGTAAGGCCGATTGCCATCGATGCTACCAGTAATGCCGTAATTCCTCTTTTCAATAAACTCCTGTTTTTCATTTTTTATAGATTCCTCTCTTCTTAATCGTTTTAATTGGGCAGGTCCGCCGGACTCGCGGAGAGCTTTGGTTCGTCTCCCCCGTTCTTTCGCCGGACTGCGTTTTATGCAGGGCCGCTTCGCATGTCGTAATTATATGTTCGCGAGGGGGCTTAAAAAAGGGGCGTTCGTGAAATCGTTTTCACTTTACGGGCGTTACTGTAGATTTTGGGGGCAAAGCGGGATTTTGGACATAGAAAAACCGCCGTATTCACGGCGGTCAATAGTGCGTTATGTCGCTTTTGTGAAAACGTTATCAGCCTGGTTTTTACTGGCTTTAGGCGTCTTCGGTCTGCGCTTTTACCTGCCCAGCTCGGCGGATCTGGCCGCGCAGGCCGCAATTGCCCTGTCCACGGTGTCGTAGATCCCGTCGCCCTCGAGGACCTTCACGGCCTCGATGGTGGTGCCTCCCGGCGTGCAGACCTTGTCGCAGAGCGCCGAAGGATCCGCCCCCGACTCGAGCACCGTTTTAGCTGCGCCCAGGACAGTCTGCGCGGCGAAGACCACGGAGTCCTCGCGGCTCATTCCCAGGTGCTCTCCTGCCTTGGCCATAGCGTCTATGAAAAGGTAGCCGTACGCTGGACCCGATCCGGACACGCCGGTAACCGCATCGAACAGCTCCTCCTCCACCCAGCAGAACCTGCCGAGCATGGAGAAGACGGCCTCCACCGCCTGCTTATCACCGGCGGTGACATTATTGCCGGCGCAGACGGCATTCATACCCTCACCCAGAGAGGAGGGCATGTTGGGCATGCAGCGCACGACCTTCGCGCCCGCGCCCAGGCCGCTCTCCGTCGAGGCGATTTTAAGGCCGGCAGCCGGCGTGACAACCAGCGCGCCGTCGGCCACATCGCCGCGGATCTCCTCTATTATCTCGGGATACATGTTGGGCTTAACCGTAAGGAAAAGGACGTCGGAGGCCTTCGCTACAGCCGAATTGTCGGGCGTAACGTTTACGCCCGACGCCTCCTTAAGCGCGTCGAGCTTCTCCGTGCTCCTGTTGGAAACCGTTATGAGCGCGGGATCCATGCCGCTCCCCACGAGGCCCTCGACCAGCGCCGTAGCCAGGTGCCCCGCGCCTATAAACCCGATCTTCAGATTGCAAACACTGTTTTCCATGATATATCCTCCTGAGTTCTCTCTGTTTTATGTAAATCACGCCCCGGCAAATCGCGCGCACATCTCGTCCAAATCGTTTGACTATCAGGGCATTTTAAGTTATTGTATCTCTTTGGGTACGAAACCCGCAACCACTATTTTCGTCCGGGCGAAAACGCCCCGATCGGGAATCCTACATATAAAAGGAACGCACATGAAAAACAACACTCAGACCACGTCAATCAAACACTCGGCGATGATGCTGCTCACCTCGTTCATCTGGGGAACGACTTTCGTCGCGCAGTCCATCGCCTCGGACATATTGTCGCCCCTGGCGTACAACGCCACCAGGTCCGTTCTGGCATGCATCTTCCTGGGCATCGTGATCGCCATCCTCGACCGCACGCCCTACATCACGAAGAAGCCCGCCGACGCGAAGGAGCGCAGGTTCATCGTAAAGGGCGGAGTCATCTGCGGCCTTTTACTCACCGCCGCCATCTTCTGCCAGCAATACGGCCTCGCCTACACCACGGCCGGCAAGTCCAGCTTCATAACCGCGTTCTACATCATCCTAGTGCCTGTGTTCGGAATCTTCCTTAAGAAAAGGACCACAGCCATCGTCAAGCTCAGCGTGGCAATCGCCCTGGTCGGCCTCTACCTGCTGTGCATAACCGACGAATTCTCCATAAACCACGGCGATTTCTTCATGCTGATCTGCGCGGTCATCTTCACCCTGCAGATAATGGCGGTGGACTACTTCTCCCCCGGCATCGACGGCATAAGGCTCTCGTTCGTGCAGTTTCTCACAGTCTCCGTGGTAAGCGGTGTGCTGTCGCTAATCTTCGAACAGCCCAGCCTCGGCTCCATCGTTGAGTGCGCCGGCCCCATCATCTACGCGGGCATCTTCTCGAGCGGCATCGCATACACGCTGCAGATCCTCGCCCAGCAGGGCCTCAACCCGACCGTGGCAGCGCTCCTCATGAGCATGGAGTCGCTCTTCGGCGCGGTGTCGAGCGCCATCGTGCTCGGCGAGAGGATGACAGGACGCGAGATCCTCGGCTCGGCTCTTATGTTTGCGGCCATCATATTGTCCCAGCTCCCGGTGGGCGCCCCGAAGGAGGCCACGGACCACGCATAGTCCGGGCCCCGTCACATACCTAAAATCCGGCAAATTCTCGGGCCGCCGGGCCCGTACACAGAAAAACCCCGAAGCATCTGCCTCGGGGTTATTTTTTCGTATCGGCCGCCAATCCGGCGCGCCTTAAGTTTTAAGTCCGGTCCGCGCGTTACGACACGGCCTGCGCTTTTTTATCCGGCCCGTGCGCCTTACAGCACGGCCTTCAGGAACGCCTGGGTGCGCTCCTTCTTAGGATTATTAATGACCTCGTCGGGAGTGCCCTCCTCGTAGATCACGCCGTCGTAGACGAAGAGCACGCGGTCTGCCACCTCGCGGGCGAAGCCCATCTCGTGGGTCACGACCAGCATCGTCATTCCCTCGTCTGCCAGCTCACGCATAACGTTCAGAACCTCGCCGACCATCTCGGGATCGAGCGCGCTGGTGGGCTCGTCGAAGAGCATCACGTCGGGGTTCATCGCGAGCGAACGGGCGATGGCTACACGCTGTTTCTGTCCGCCGGAGAGGCTGGCGGGATAGGCGTTCGCCTTATCGGGGAGTCCTACTCTCTCGAGCAGCTCCATCGCCTTGGCCTCGGCCTCCTGCCTGCTCATCAGCTTGTGGTTGATGGGCGCCAGGGTAATATTCTCCAGAACAGTGTAGTTCGGGAAAAGCTCGAACCTCTGGAAAACCATGCCGATCTTTCGGCGGATAAGGTCTATGTCCACCTTCGGGTCCGTGATGTCGGTGCCCTCGAAGGTGACGGTTCCCTTGGTCGGTTTCTCGAGGAGGTTGATTCCGCGAAGGAAGGTGGACTTTCCGCAGCCGGACGGGCCGATTATAGCCACCACTTCTCCCTTGGAGACGTCGAGGTCAATACCCTTTAAGACCTCGTTGTCGCCAAATGTTTTATGCATATCCTTTACGCTTATAAGCACATCATCGTTCATTGTTTCTCAGCCTCTGTTCAAACTTGTGGAGCATTGCCTCCAGGAAAATAACCAAAACCAGGTAGATCGCGGCCACGCCGAAGAGCGGCATGAATGCGATATAGGTCTTGGACATGACAATATTGGCGGCCCTCGTGAGCTCGAAGAGACCGATGTATCCACTGATGGAGGTCTCCTTGAGGAGGGTTATAAACTCATTGCCCAGCGCGGGAAGCACGTTCTTCACCGCCTGCGGCAGAATGATCTTACGCATGGTCATGGAGTAGTTAAAGCCCAGCGACCTGCCGGCCTCGTACTGCCCCTCGTCCACGGACATGATACCCGAGCGGATGATCTCTGCGATGTACGCGCCCGAATTGATGCCGAAGGCGACGATCGCTACGAAGATACCATTGTTCACCGAAACGAGGATGACGAAGTACATGATCATAAGCTGTACCATGGTCGGCGTTCCTCGAATCACGGTGAGGTACACGTGGCAGACGGCGTTCAGGAAATTCCAGCCGCCGCGCTTGTCGTGCGTAGAGCGAACGATAGCAACCAAAAAGCCTATGATAAGGCCCAGGATGGTTGCGAAAAATGTGATGATAAGTGTGTTGCCCAGGCCCGAAAGGAACAGAGTGTATCTGTCCCCTTCGATAAAGCACTGGTAAAAATCGGATTTAAACTGTTCCATTTAATTTCCTTACTGGTTTACGATAATAACCTGCTTGGTGGTGGTATAGGTGTCTGTGAAGTCTACGTTCTGAAGACGATCCTCGGTAACGGTCATGCCGGCCATACCGAAGTCTGCCTTGCCGGAGTTAACTGCTGCGATGATGGAATCGAACTCCATGTCAGAGATCTCGAGCTCGTAGCCGAGCTTGTCGCAGATGGCGGTGGCGATGTCCACGTCGATGCCGACGATGGCATTGATGTCGTCATAGTACTCGTAGGGCGGGAACTGTGCGTTCGTAGCCATGATGAGAGTGCCGTTGGAGTGGTCGGTTCCCTCGGGAGTCTCGTACTCGTAGCTGCCGGTGTCGTCGCCGATGTAGTTGGCGATGATCTTATCTACGATTCCTTCCTCCTTGAGCTCGGCGAGCGCGCCGTTGAAGGCCTCGGTGAGGTCGGAATTGTCCTTGGAAATGCAGATTGCGTACTCCTCATCCGCGAAGGGCTCCTCGAGGATGGAAAGGGTCTCGTTCACCTTTACGAACTCGCCGGCGGGGTTTTCGTCGATGATGACGCAGTCAACCTTGCCTGCCAGAAGAGCCTGAACGGCGTCTGCGCCCTTGTTGAAACGCTCAACAACGGTGCCGGCATCGTCTCCCTCGTAATCCGAAGCGTAGATGTCGCCGGTAGTTCCGAGCTGGACGCCAATGGTGCTGCCCTCGAGGTCGTCGATGCTGGTGATGGCACCCTCGGCCGCAGCCTCACCTGAGGCCTCGGCTGAAGCGGTTCCGGAGGCAGTAGCCTCTCCGCTGGCGTCGGACGAACCTGCGGAAGAGCCACAGGCTGCGAGGGAAATCGACATTCCCAGAATTAACATCATAGATACTATCTTTTTCATTTCTTTTCCTCCTTATGCAACAATAGATTCTGGTATAAAGAACACATACACAAATATAGGCAACAGTCGCCCCGTTGCCAATACCGTTGATATACTAGCATTGCGACCGCATTTTGTCAACAAAAGCGTCAGTTTATCCGCCGCTCGTCCCGCTTAATATCCCACGTTGATTAGACCGATTGTGATGTTGATTATCGCAAATATATAATGTATAATTAACTAACTATAGTCGCACTTTCAGGGAGGAGGCTTGAATTATGAAAAAATTCAGACATTTTTTATGCGCATTTCTGTCACTTGTGATGGTTGTCACCCTTACGCCGGCAGCATTCTTCACCCCGCAGGAGACCTTCGCGGAGGCCACGGCCAGCTCGGACGCCGTCGAAACGAAGGACGTTTCGGTTTCTCCTATCGAGAAGAGCTCCACCGAATGGTCGCTATCACAGACTTCCATGACCATAACCGATTACGGCACCGAATATCAGCTCGTGATAGACTGTGACACATCCGTCTACAACAGCTATGATTTCTATGCCACTTCGAGCGACTCGAGCGTGGTATACACAGACGACGTATACCAGAATTCATCCGGGTCCTACTACGTATCCCTCTATAAGAGGGGAGTCGGAAACGCCAACATCACCGTCAGCGACTACGACGACAACTGCACCTGCGTCTGCAGCGTAACGGCCGAAGCGTCCGACGCCGTCCAGTGGTCCCTGAGCTCGTCGTCCATGTCCGTAGAGAACTATAACACCACCTATAAGCTCCGCATAAACTGCGACACGAGCTATTACGACACGGACGACTTCGATGTGTACTGCAATTCCTATGACATAGACATCGATCAATACTGGTACCCTTCAGAGGATTCCAGCGGATATTACTACTCGTTCACCAAGCAGTCTGTCGGAACGGCGGTCATAACCGTGACCAACAACGCTGCCCCGGATGAAGCGGACGCGTCGCTCACGTGCACCGTCACATGTAAAGCGCTTCCTCTCACTCTTTCCACATCCTCTATCAAATTCAACAAGAGCAACTACGGCAATTACAGCTACGTGGACAACTACTACATGTATTACAACGACTACAGCCTGGAAAGCGTGAAAAGCTCCAAGCCTTCAGTCGCCACCGTCTCTATGCTGTACGACAGCACATACGGCTACTACGTGTCCGTATATGCCAAAAAGCCCGGCAAGACCACGCTCACGATAAAGGACAGCCTCGGGAGAAGCAAGACCGTCTCCGTTACCGTGGAGAAGAGCTACGTTAAGAAGAACCTGAAATACAACACCTCGGCATACTACGAATACGGCGAGAAATTCATGTATGTCTATTCCAAGCCCGGGGCAAAGGTCACCGTAAAACTGGACGGAAAGAAATACAAGAAGAAGGTCAACAGTTCCGGATACGCCAAGATAAAGGTCGGCACCAACCACAAATACAATAAGAAGTTCAAGGTAACCGCCAAATATCTCGGAGCCAAGGTTAAATACTCCGGACGCTCCACCACATACTCCTATGTATACTCAGTTTATACGCCGTCTTATTATTATTCTAAGTTCCTGCAGGTGACGGTTCGCTGGGTTCACAAGGGTGATGTCGTGTATGTCAAGTGCGGAGGAAAGACCTATTCAAAGAAAATTACCGAAGACGCGTCCTCCATATCGCTTACATTTAAGCTCAAAAAATACATATACGACTATACATCGTTTAAGGTAACCATAAAGAACAAATACAAGCAAAAGCTTTACACCAACACCTATTATTACAGTTAATGCAGTCAAAAGTCCCCCGCTTCAAAGCGGGGGACTTTTATTATCGCCTCTGCTGTCCGGAGGGGCAATTCCTATTTTATTTCTTATGCCCCGGCGGGCAATTTGATTATTGTTTCTACAGCTCGTGTGCGCCCTTCTTCTTGGTTATCTCGTGCGTGTAAGCCGCCGTAATGATACCGGTGGGGAGAGCTATGACCGCCACTCCCACGAGCGACGATACCGCCGCTATGATGCGTCCCACCGGGCTGGCCGGAGCGAAGTCACCGTATCCCACGGTGGTTATGGAGATGGTAGCCCAGTAGAAGGCCTCTCCGTAGTTCCTGAAGCTGTCGGGCTCGAGCTGGAACATCATGAGTCCGCAGACGAATATGTAGACCAGCGTGAGGACGAGTACCGCGAGGAGCTGCTTCTTAACCCTGCGAATCACATTGGATATGGAAATCATCGTCCTGGAGTATCTGATGAGCTTAAATATCCTGGCAATCCTGAACAGCTTAAGGAGTCTGATCGTGGCGGATCCGGGAAATACGAACGTCAAAACGGGAAGGATGGACAGAAGATCTATGATAGCCATCGGCGAAACCGCATTGGCCAGATACGCCTTATAGCTAAACACGCCCATCTTATAATCGGAAGTATATATGCGAAGCGCGTAGTCCGCAATAAAAATGATGACAGTGATAAGATCGATGAGCTTGGTCCACGACGTACCGCCCTTTATCATAAGAGGAATCATTCCAACGACGATGCAGACGTTAACCATGATGTCGTATGCCTTACTGGCGACATCCCCCTCTGCCGAGACCTCGATGATCTCATAAATCCTTTTCTTTACAGCAAACTTATCCATAAGTCACTCCCCCACTACTCAAGTAAAAACCCTTCGATGCATCTGTTCAGTCACCTGAAATACTGTGCCGATGACGACATCGAACAACCAATAATCCGACGGATTATTCCTGATATAAAAATTATAATCCACCTTATTATATCGTGCAATATTCACCCTCGGTTAATACGTATTTTTTATGGAAGAATCAGAAAAACATCTAAATTTACAATACCATATTGACGGCATTTGATGTATCATATGATAAGTTACTAAGAAAACAGGAGGACAAAAATGAACGGAAACTTCGGAAAACAGCTTCAGAAAACAGCAAACATTGTAATGGGCATAATCATTGCCTGCTCGGTAATCAGCGGAATCGCAGTCATCGCCATGGGCAAGGCCGTTGCCGATATGCAGACCCAGCTCAACTCTCTGCAGTCGATGTACGGCGGCGTTAATTCCACGTCTTCAGGAGCAAGCATGGCTCTGTACGTAATACTTGGACTTCTCGTAATCGCGGCCGGCTCTTTTATGGGCTACGTATGCAAGCTCGCTCTCCTCTGCTTCGGCAGAATCACCGAAAACACCGACTTCATCGCACATAAGATGGCAGTCACCTCCCAGCCTGTTCCCGGAAGGGCCAACGTAGGCGCAGCCGCAGCCGGCGCTCCCACGCCTAAGGCAGCTCCCCAGCAGGCACCTGCACAGGAGGCAGCCCCGCA
>JAILAS010000080.1 GCA_024681495.1 Eubacterium sp.
GTAGCATATCCAATATTCTCAAGATTTGCCGCCATATTTTTCTGGCGATACAAATAATATGGGCTCATATTCATCCTTTTGGCCGCGTCAAGACATATATCCATATGCTTTTGAGAATTCTCGATAAGATAGTCATCGTAGGATTCTCTATCAATGTTTAATCTGGCAGAATGCTTTAGTGCAAGAGAATGGACAGTCAAATTATCCGGAGCTAATTTTTCCACCTCGGATAATGTATATGCAACATCATCAATTGTCTCACCTGGAAGCCCTAAAATAAGGTCCATATTAATATTTTTAAAATCGAGCTCTCTAGCCCATTTATATACCCTGTGTATATCCTCGACCTTATGGAATCTACCAATCAAATCAAGGGTCTTTTGATTCATGGTCTGTGGATTTATAGATATTCGTGTAACAGGATGGTTTTTCATCACCTCAAGCTTTTCGTAGGTGATGGAATCCGGGCGACCAGCCTCAATTGTATACTCAAGCAGGCTTTTTGTATCAAAGTATTTGTCTATAGTGGATAGAAGCTTTTCTAAATGAACCTCGTCCAAAGATGTAGGTGTTCCGCCTCCTATATAAATCGTAGTAAGCTTTTTATTTTTGCAAGCCTCCGCAGTAAACGCCATTTCTTTCTCCAGCGCATCGATATAGTCATCCAATTTATTTCTCCAAAGTCCAATCGGATAACTGGTAAATGAACAATATAGACATGTGCTAGGACAGAATGGAATGCCAATATAAATACTGTATCCATTATCGTAATCAATGTTGGATAAAAGCTCATGCTCCTTATGACTGACCTGTAAGCTCAAATCGATTTTAGATTTAGAAGTGCGGTATGTTTTAGTCATATAGTCCGCAATCGCAGAGTCATCCTCTCCATCCTCAATCATCCCAAGACTAATTTTGGTTGGACGAATGCCTGTCAAAGTTCCCCAAGGTAGCGTCTTTCCCGTGCGTTTGCTTAAGCTGTCATATATGGCTAATTTGAGACGATTTTTGGTATCTGGACGATTGCTATAATCAATCTCAACCTGATTGCCATCCAATGTGAGAATATTATCAGAATAGTTGACCTTCATTGTAAACAGAATGTCGGCATCCGATGGTGCTTCCTTAGTTCCGATTTTTACCTCCTGCTTTGGATAGAAGGCCTTTACAAGAGAATAAATATCATATTCAAAATTATCTTCGTTTAATTGTACGTATATCATGTATTACTCTTTCTAATAACGAATAAAGGTCAGGCGCACCTGACCTTATCCTATAAATATGGATTGTAAATCCTTTCATTTTCAATTGTTGTGGCTGTATCATGTCCCGGATAGCATATCGTATCATCAGGTAAAACCATAAGTTTGTTTTTAACTGCATTTACCAGCTGTGACATGGAGCCTCCCGGAAAATCTGTCCTGCCGACAGAGCCGCAAAACAATGTGTCACCGGTGAAAACAATGCCCTCCTCAGGAAAATAAAAACAACATCCGCCAGGAGTATGGCCAGGTGTAAATAAACATATCAGATGCAAGCCTGCTATATCAATCTCCTCGTCATCCTTTAGATAGACATCAGCGTGATATTTGACTGTATCGCCAAACATATCACCTGAAAGGTTGATTGCCGGATCCTCCAGTGTTGCCTTTTCGCCCTCATAAGCATATATAGGCACATCATAGAAGGATGCAATCTCCTCTGATGCGCCAGCGTGATCAAAATGTCCATGTGTCAAAATAACTGCCTCAGGTGTAGCACATGTTTTTGACACAGCGTCTTTTATCCTATCAGGGGCAGAGCCTGGATCAATTATAATAGCTTTATTTGTTTTTTCGTTTACTGCTATATAGCAATTCTCCGCCACTATAGGGCAGAGCACGCGAACTACCTTCATATTATCCTCTAGGTCTTTCTACATCGATAATAGATTCTACCTGTTTAATTTTTTCAACAAGGGCCCTCAATTGCTCTTTGCTTTGTGTACCGAATTTGATAGTTATAGTTGCAATACCCTGTTTGCTTGTTTTTGAATGAATAGAATCAATATCGATTTCTCTTTCTGTGAAAATACGTGTGATGTCAACCAAAAGTCCC
>JAILAS010000081.1 GCA_024681495.1 Eubacterium sp.
GGCGTGGCCGCGATTTTCTCCACCATGACCGCGTAACCCGCGCCGTTCACGATGGCCTCCACCTTTATGCCCTTCGCGCAGTACGGGCACTCGCCAATCTTATAGGTGGCGTATCCCGGGAGGTCGTCGGGGTCGAAGACCTTGAATACGCGAAGTCCGTCGACCATATCCATGGTGGAGAAAATCGCGGCCACGCCCACGTTCATGCCGCCGTAATACTCGATGCACTCGGCGATGCGGCTTATGGTCTCGCCGGTGGTAAGGATGCCCGCGAGAATCAGGCAGTTCTTACCGCCCACGCCCATCCTGTCCGTGCTCCTGAACATGAACTGGTGCAGGCTGTTCTCGTCCGGCGTGATAACGTAAATCGTCGCGTGCGTGTTGCTCACCAGGAACTGCCCTGTCTCGAGCTCCTGCGCAATGAAGCCACCGAGCATCTGCGTGTTGTCCAGGCAGACGATGGTGTCCACGGTGGTCACATTGTTTACCATCTTATCCTTAATTATGGCCGCCACGTTCTTCGCCTCATTTACCCTTATCTTAAGGCGGGTGGCATCGACATAGTAATTGACGTGAGAATTCCCGGTGGCGAAATGCCCCTGGGCAGCGTTGATGGTGACGGTCCTGTCACCGCGCGAATAGAATTTAGTAGTGCGTTTCTCCAGTCCTGACATAAAAACCTCCCCAAATAGATCCTATATGCCTGATACCTGTTCATTCTAACATACTTTGACAATTTTGTAACGATAATAGATGTCATTAGTGGTTTTCATCAAAAATAAAAACAAAATCTTAAAATATTCATATTCCAAAACGTTATAAGCTGTGCTATACTTTATCCGCAGTCTTGCACTTAGGGGGAATTATGTACGACATTCGTTTAAAGCAAATTGAATGCTTTCTTAACATCTCAGAAACTCTCAGCTTTACCGCCACCGCCAGGGACCTGAACATATCTCAGCCACTGGCCAGCAAGTGGATAAAGTCTTTGGAAAACGAGCTCGAAACCGAACTCTTCCTCAGGGAGAAGACCGGCCTTTCGCTGACCGACGAGGGGCGCTACCTCTACACGAAGTGGAAGGAGCCCTACGCCGCCCTCTCCTCCGAGATTTCCAACATGCACAACCTGAACAGCCACCCGGCCCACGCCCTTAAAATAGGCGTGTTCGACCGCTACGCGGACGACCCTTACATAAGGGAGCTCATACGGTCCTTCGCGGAGTCGAATCCCGACTACGCGATAGAGACCGTGACCGTCGAGGACTCCGACGTCCTGCCCCGCCTGTCATCGGGGGAGCTGCCGGTCTGCTTCCACGGCGCCTCCTTTCATGAGGACGATGACGACGTAGGAGCATGCCCCGTCAGAAACGTTGAGTTCTACATTGCCGTGAGCCGCTCCAACCGCCTGGCATCACGCGATACCCTCACCGTCGAAGACCTCGCCAACCAGCGGTTTTTCGCCATTGCCGGAGGCGACAGCCCGGCCAGCTCCCGGCGCATCATGGAGCAGTGCCGGAAGGCAGGAATTGCTCCCCGAAACATGCAGGAGGTGGCGACCATGTCGTCGCTGGCCCTCTCCATCATCTACCAGAACGGCGTAACCATCACCAGCGCCGAGATTGCCAACGGATACGAGGGGCAGATCAGGCTCTATCCCCTGGCCGGCACGACCAGGGAGGAGGCGCTCGCCCTTTTCTGGAATAAGAGCGCGCCCGTCGAGGAAGCAATCCGGTTCGCCGAATACGTCCACGCCATGGGTCAAAGCTAGATTTTCTCAGTATTTGAGCCCAAAATCACCTTAAAAAAAATCTATTTTTTTTTCGCGATATTAAAAAAAATCTATTTTTTGCGCTTTAAAGCGTTGACACGTTAAAAACATGGGAGTAAAATACTTTTCGATACACACACTTTAGCTTTATCAAGGAGATAAAAATGGGTTACGTAGAAGAAGTATTCGAAAAGGTTAAACAGAAAAATGCATCCGAGCCTGAGTTCCTTCAGGCTGTGGAAGAGGTCCTTGAGACCATCCGCCCCGTCGTAGAGAAGAACGAGGAGCTGTATCGCAGAGAGGCACTGCTGGAGAGACTGGTAGAGCCCGAGCGTCAGATCAAGTTCCGTGTACCCTGGGTAGATGATAAGGGACAGACACAGGTAAACACCGGTTACAGAATCCAGTTCAACAGCGCTATCGGACCTTACAAGGGAGGCCTTCGCTTCCATCCCTCAGTTTATGTGGGAATCATCAAGTTCCTCGGCTTTGAGCAGATTTTCAAGAACTCCCTCACCGGCCTTCCCATCGGCGGTGGTAAGGGTGGTTCCGACTTCGACCCCAAGGGCAAGTCTGACAGAGAGGTTATGGCGTTCTGCCAGAGCTTCATGACCGAGCTTTGCAAGTACATCGGCCAGGACGAGGACGTTCCCGCCGGCGACATCGGCGTAGGCGGACGCGAGATTGGATATCTCTTCGGCCAGTACAAGAGAATTAAGACCTCCTACGAGGGAGTACTCACCGGAAAGGGACTTACCTACGGCGGATCTCTCGCACGTACCGAGGCAACAGGTTACGGAGTACTCTTCCTCACCGAGGAGCTCCTCAAGTGCAACGGCAATGACATCAAGGGCAAGACCGTAGCAGTTTCCGGATCCGGTAACGTAGCTATCTACGCTATCCAGAAGGCACAGCAGCTCGGCGCCAAGCCCGTTACCTGCTCCGACTCCACCGGCTGGATCTACGATCCCGAGGGAATCGACGTTGCCCTTCTTAAGGAAGTAAAGGAAGTTAAGAGAGCTCGCCTCACCGAGTACGCAGCAGCCAGAAAGAGCGCTGAGTACCACGAGGGCAAGGGCGTATGGAGCATCAAGTGCGACGTGGCACTCCCCTGCGCTACCCAGAACGAGCTTCTCATCGACGACGCAAAGGCACTCGTTGCCAATGGCGTAATCGCAGTTGTTGAGGGCGCTAACATGCCCACCAGCCTCGACGCCACCAAGTACCTCCAGGACAACGGAGTTCTCTTCGTTCCCGGAAAGGCTTCCAACGCAGGCGGCGTTGCTACCAGCGCACTCGAGATGACTCAGAACTCCGAGCGCCTCAGCTGGTCCTTCGAGGAGGTAGAGTCCAAGCTTCAGAACATCATGGTTAACATCTACCACAACATCGACGACGCAGCTAAGCGTTACGACATGGAAGGCAACTACGTGGCAGGCGCTAACATCGCCGGCTTCGAGAAGGTTGCAGACGCAATGCTCGCACAGGGCATCGTCTAAACCCGGTTCAGTATTAACTTGACCTTTCAATAACTTCAAAACTCGTTTGCCGATAAAGGTTTTTGACCGACAGGTTAATATACGAAGACGCATCTTCATCGAATTGAAGATGCGTCTTTTTTTAGCGTTTATGATATTGAAGGTGGCGCCCGGCGCTCCCCGCCGGCCGCCAATCCGGCTAGAGCTCTTCTATCTCCTTAAGCCAGATGTTCGCTGATGCGTCCGAGGGCATCCTCCAGTCGCCCCTGGGCGAAAGCGCCACGGAGCCGACCTTGGGGCCGTCCGGGAGGCAGGACCTCTTAAACTGTTGGGCGAAGAACCTCCTGTAGAAGGTCTTGAGCCACTTCAGCACGGTCTCCTCGTCGTACGTCTTCCCGAAGGCGATAAGGGCGAGCCTGTATATCTTCGAGGGCCTCGACCCAAACCTCATCATGTGATAGAGGAAGAAATCGTGGAGCTCATAGGGGCCGACCAGATCCTCGGTCTTCTGGGAAATCTGCCCGTCGGTGGGCGGCAGAAGCTCGGGGCTGACGGGTGTGTCGAGTATGTCGAGGAGGACGGTGCGGAGGTTTTCTGCCGTGGCGGCGTCGCCGGTTGACATAACACCAGCGTTGCCCGGCGCGCCGTTGGTTGACATAACACCAGCAGCGCCATCCCCCTTCGCCCCGCCGTTCTCCGGGAATTTATCCACATTGTCGGCGAAGTATTTAACCAGGTGGCGCACCAAGGTCTTAGGCACAGAGGAATTCACGCCGTACATGGACATGTGGTCGCCGTTGTAGGTGGCCCAGCCGAGGGCCAGCTCGGAGAGGTCGCCCGTACCTATGACGAGCCCGCCGGTCTTATTCGCCAGGTCCATGAGGATCTGCGTCCTCTCGCGGGCCTGGGAGTTCTCGTATGTGACGTCGTGAACCGACTCGTCGTGACCGATGTCGCTGAAGTGCTGACGCACCGCGGGCGCTATGGACACCTCCATGAGAGTGGCGCCGAGGCTCTTAACCAGCAGGCAGGCGTTGTCGTAGGTCCTGTCCGTGGTGCCGAAGCCCGGCATGGTCACAGCCGTGATTCCGCTGCGCGGCAGGCCGCACATATCGAATGCGCGGACGGTGATAAGGAGAGCCAAAGTGGAGTCGAGTCCTCCCGAGATGCCCACCACCGCGCTCTTCGCGTGCGTGTGGACCAACCTCTTCTTAAGGCCCGCGGCCTGAATCGTCATTATCTCCTCGCAGCGCTGGGTCCTCTCGGCCTCGTTCGAGGGCACGAAGGGCGCCGGGTCGACGAACCTGGTGATGCCGGTCTCCGTCTCCTGGAGGGTGAACTGCCCTCCGGCGACCGCGCTCTCGAGCGTCCCGAACGTGGAGATTCTCCGGCGTTCCGCCAATATCTTCTTGAGGTCGATCTCGCTCACGACCATTCCGTTCTCGAAGCGACGGCTCTCGGCGAGGCAGACGCCGTTTTCGGCTATGATGTTGTGCGCGCCGTATACCACGTCCTGCGTAGACTCGCCGTCTCCCGCGTCCGCATACACGTAGCCGCAGACCAGGCGCCCGGACTGGCCGGTGACCAGGTCACGCCTGTAGGAAGCCTTTCCCGTCACCTCGTCAGACGCCGACAGGTTAACAATAAGCGTGGCGCCGCTCATCGCCGCACGGATGCTCGGAGGCGCCGGGGACCACAGGTCCTCGCAGATTTCCACGCCGATTACAAGCTCGGGCATGAACGAGCAGGTGAAAAGCTGGGACATGGCCATATTGCAACCCAGGTCGTCAATGCCAAACTCCCTCTCCCGGGTTATCTCGCCCGAACAGAAGTACCTGGCCTCGTAGAACTCGGAGTAGTTGGGGATTTCCACCTTGGGGACCAGCCCCAGGATCTTCCCGCCGGATACGGCCGCGGCGCAGTTGAAGAGCTTGCCGCGCACTGCGACGGGCAGGCCCACGAAGAATATGACGTCCAGGCCCTCGGTCCTTTGCGCCAGGCTGAGCAGGGCGCCCTTCGCGCCGTCAATCAGGCTGTCCTGAAGGAAGAGGTCGCCGCATGTGTATCCCGTGATGCACAGCTCGGGGAAGACCACGACCTTCGCACCGGCGCCGACCGCCTCCATGAGCGAGTCGTAGATGGCGTCCTCGTTGTGGCCGACATCGGCCACAATTATATTCGGCGTAACCGCCGCAACCTTTATAAATCCGTCTTTCATGGGCTTAACCCTCCTTAAAGCATCCCCTTCAAATCATCGACGCTAAACTCGTACTTCTTTCCGCAGAAATGGCACTTAACCTCGATGGGCTCGCCGTCGTCCACCATCTCCTTAATGTCGGACTTGGGCAGGGCGCAGATTCCCTTGTAGAAACGCTCCCTGTTGCAGTCGCAGAGGAACTGAGTCTGCACGGTGTCGTTAATCTCTATGTCGAATCCTTTCAGCACCTCATCGAGGAGCTGCTCGGGGGAAAGGCCCTCCTCCAGAAGGACCGTCACCGAAGCTATGTTCTTTATGTTTTCCTCCAGGGCCGATATCGTCTCCTCGGAGGCGAAGGGCATGAGCTGCACGATGAATCCGCCCGAACGGCGCACGGTGTTCTCCTTATTCATGAGGACTCCGAGACCGACCGCCGAGGGCACCTGCTCGCTCGAGGCGAAGTAATAGGTAAAGTCGTCGCCGATCTCGCCCGTCTGGAGCGCCACCTGGCTCACGTAGGGCTCCTTGAGGCCGAGGTCCTTTATGACCTGCATAAATCCGCGTCCGACCACGCCGCCCACGTCGAGCTTGTGATCAGCCCTGGCGGGTACCATCGCCTGGGGGACATCCACCGTTCCCTTGACGTTTCCCCTGGCGTCGGCCGTGACTGTGAGCGCCCCCGCGGGTCCGTCTCCGGACACCTTCACGGTGAGCAGATCGTTCTCGCCCTTCATCATTACGCCCATCATGGCGCTGCCGGTCATAAGCCTGCCGAGCGCGGCCGTAACCACGGGGCTGGTGTCGTGCGTGCTCCTGGCCTTCTCGGCCATGTCTTTTGTGGTAGCGGCGAAGGCCCTTATCTGGCCCCCTGCCGCGGTTGCTCTAACTATGTAATCCATTGTTTACTCCTAAATTAATATGGCGGGCAGGCGCTCAGTTAATCAATATGCCGAGGAGCCCGTACGATACGAACGACATGATGACAGTCGCGAGCGCCACTCCGAGAAGCTCCGCCACGATGGCCTTCTTAAAGTCGATATCGAGCAGGGCTGCAATGAGCGAGCCCGTCCACGCGCCGGTTCCCGGGAGCGGTATTCCCACGAAGAGAAGCAGCCCCAGGAATTCGGCATTTTCAATTTTGTCGCTACGCGCCGCGGCCCTGTCCTCCAGCCAGTATGCGAACTTGCAGAGCACCGGGATCTTCTTCATGACCTTCAGGACCTTCTTTATCAAAAGGAGGATGAAGGGAATCGGGAGGATGTTGCCTATCACGCAGATGGGAATGGCCGTCAGGAGCGGCACCTGAAGAAGCGACGCCGCCAGAAGGCCTCCCCTGCACTCGAGGATAGGCATGAGCGATATGATAAACACCACCGCCTCGCGGGAGATGCTGTCCCCGAAAAACTCGGTAAACCAAACAACCAGACTGTCCATCCTACTTATCCTCCAGATACTTCGCGAGGAACTCGAAGAGACCGTCCATCTCCTCGTCGGTTCCAACGGTGATTCTCAGGTAATTGTCGATGCGGGGCTTGTTGAAGTACCTCACGTATATCCCCGCCTCCTTCAGCGCGGCGAAAATGTCGGCCGCAGGCACGGTCTCGTGAGTGGCAAAAATAAAATTGGCGGAACTCTTCGGGAAGGTGAAGCCGAGCTTCGAAAGCTCCTTCTCGCTCCTCTCCCTAGTCGCCATAATCTTCGCACAGCACTCCTCAAAGTACGCCTCGTCCTCCACGGCCGCCACTCCGGTGGCGATCTGAAGCGAGTTCATCGTATAGGAGTTGACCGAATACTTCACGTCGTTCAGGTACTTTATGAGCTCGGGGGATCCTATGGAATAGCCAATCCTCATGCCCGCCATCTGGCGCGACTTGGAGAAGGTCTGAACCACCAGGAGATTCTCGTACTCCTTCACGAGGGGAAGGGCTGACGCGGCGCCGAAGTCCACGTAGGCCTCGTCGACAATCACCACGCTGTCCTTATTGGCGTCCAAAATGGCCCTTATCGTGTCGAGCGACTCCTCCACTCCGGTCGGCGCGTTGGGGTTCGGGAAGATTATGCCGCCGTTTTCCACCGCGTAGTCCGCGGGATTAATCCTGAAGTCCGCATCCAGCGCCACAGTCTTATAGGGAACGCCGTAGACGGACGCCCACACGTCGTAGAACGAATACGTGACGTCCGGGAAGAGCACATTCTTTCCTCCCGCGAAGAACGTGAGAAAGCACATCGATATTACGTCGTCCGAGCCCACGCCCACGAAGACCTGATCGTCGGCCACGCCATAGCGGGCCGCCAATGCGTGAACCAGATCTTTTACGGCGGGATCGGGGTACTTGCGAAGCACCGACGTGTCGAACGAGTCCATGACCTCCTTCACCTTCGGCGAGGGAGGATAGGGATTCTCGTTGGTGTTAAGCTTTATGACGTTCTTTTCCTTGGGCTGCTCCCCGGGCGTGTAGGGGATAACCTTCCTTACATTGTCTCTCCAGGTGCTCATAAACCCAGCTCCTTTGCCATGTTTTCGAATGCGGGAAGCGACCTCTCGATCTTCTCCCTCGAGCAGCAATATGCTATACGCACGTAGCCGGGGGCTCCAAACGAGCCGGTGCCGACCACGAGGATGTGATACTTGTTGCGTGCGAGCTCAACGAACTGTGCCTCCTCGATGGGCGTCTTAACCATGAGATAGAACGCGCCCTGGGGCTTGATGCACTCGTAGCCCATTTCGGTGAGCGATCCGTAGAGCAGCTTTCTGTTCTCGTCGTAATAGCCCACGTCGGTCTGGGCGTCCAGGCACTTGGCTACCGCCTTCTGGATAAGCGAGGGCGCGTTTACGGGACCCAGTATCCTTATCGCAGTGGAGACCGCCGCCATCATCATCTCGAAGTCAGCCACGTCGCTTCCAATGGCCAGATAGCCCATGCGCTCGCCGGGGATGGACATCGACTTGGAGAAGGAGTATCCCACGATGGTGTTCTTATAGTAGTCGGGCACGAAGGGATTCTTCGCCCCATCGTACACGAGCTCCCTGTAGGGCTCGTCGGATATAATGTAGATATCGGTGCCGAACTCCTTCTGCTTCGCCTCGAGAGTAGCGGCCATCTGCTTCATAACCTCGTCGGTGTAGATGGCGCCGGAGGGATTATTGGGCGTGTTGACTATTACGCACTTGGTCTTCGCCGTGATCTTCGCCTGAAGATCTGCGATGTCGGGCATTAAGTTATCGTCACATTTAACTTCGACCAGCACTCCGCTGTAGTTAGCGATGTAGTTCCTGTACTCCGTGAAGTACGGGCAGAGCACGATAACCTCCTCGCCGGGATTGAGCAGAGTCTTAAGGATGGCGTTGAGGCCGCTGGCTGCACCGACCGTCATGGCGATGTTGTCGGCAGTGTAGTGGCTCCCGAATCTCTTGTTGAGATTATCCGCCATGGCCTGCCTGACGTCTTCGTATCCACGATTGTCCGTGTATCCGTGGAGCTCAGTGGAGCTGTACTCGTCGAGGCAGTCCCTTACGGCCTGCGCGAATTCCTCGGGAACGGGCGTGTAGGGGTTTCCGAGGGAGAAGTCATACACGTTCTCCTCGCCGAACTCCTTGGCCATCTCCTTTCCCATCTGAAACATGGCCCTTATCTGCGAGCCGTTCTCCACGTTTTTCCTCATGACATCTGATATCATTTTTTCCTCCTGTCCTGTCGGTGTTCCTGCACGGAATTTCATTTCTGAATGTCCGCTCGTCAAGTGTCGGACTATTTCAGTCCTCTGTACCTTTTCGCAGGAAAACTTTCATCGAATCATCGAAAATCATGTTACAAATTTCTCTCTTCGAAAGTTCGTTATCTATGTACTCGTCGTCGTAGTCTACATGCGGCTGATCCGGCCAGCCTCTCCTCATCTTGGCCCTAAACTCCTCCGCCGACTTCGTGTAATAGTGCGCTATCTTAAGCCTGTCGAAGTGGGCATCGTTAAAGAACGGCGAGGAATACAAGAGGCTCCCCCTCTCGGTAATCCCGGAATATCCGTCCTTATATACGGGTGCGTGGGAATTATCCCTAAATCCCTCGACGCAGCCCGGAATGCAAATCGTCTTTAAATGAAACGACTCGTTATACGTCTCGGGCGCCCTGTAGCAGTAGTTCTCCAGCACTCCGCCCTCGGGCCTCGTCTCGTGAAAGGCCGTGCCGTACATGAGCCAGTTTACGCCGATCCCCCCGGGCCTCAATCCGGTCCTGTGGGGATTCACACCGTACCTGAACACGATGTCGTCTATCACGTCGGGAAGCTTCTCCGCAGGATCGACCGGCGCCAGAAACTCATCCACATCTATGAAAGCCATGTAACGCGATCCGGCTCCAAAACGCTCGAGCGCATCGTTGTATGCGTCGAACTGAACACCCTCGCCCGGGAACGGAATGCAGGTGACCGCCCCGCCCTCGATATACGGAGACAACACCGCCATTATATCATCGGTACTCTCATTATCATAGATGTAAATGTGGTCGGCGCCCACCATCAGATGAAAGTCTATCCACTCCTTAAGAAACGGCGCCTCGTTCCTTACAATGGCCACCACCGAAAGCCTGCGGTCGAAGTCTCCTCCCCCGGCTTTACCTAAGACATGCACGCCGTAGACTGTGGGCTCTCCGCGTGCGGTCGCGGCGGCATAGCCCGCAGACGAGGCGTCCGCCAATCCGGTCCCCCGTGCATCTTTGGCCCCAACGCCCGCCTTCACGAGCGGAAATTCCGCCGCAAACCTCTCGAAGTCCGCAGCTCGGTACGGCGACTCCAAAAATTCATCCGCAAAGGCTCCAAATCCCGAAAATCCCACGAGCCCGGGCACCGGAGCATCGTCAGACACATAGCCCTGGGACTTAAGCACCCTGCCCAAAAGCTCCTCGCCCTTAGCCTCACCCTTCATCCGAAGGAAGACGCAGGCGTTCATGAGGTATCTGATCCGCGGGTCTCCCGCCGGAACGGCCATCGCTCTGACCTCGTCAGCGGTAAGACTCCTCATCGGCAGCCAATCCGGCCCGACCGCCACTCCTCCGAACGCGTACAAAAGAAGCAGCGCCGCCGTCTCGTTCAAAGCCTCCGGGGACTCTCCCCCGCTCATCCACTCCCGGAAGAAGCCCGGGACGTGTATCAGTCCGGATATGCTTTCTGCATCTACCGTCTCGAACGAGACACAGGCCGGTTCGATCGCCCCGAACGATTCGGCCGGCGGTCCGTCCACCTCTGATGCTGTACCGGCGGGCTCAAACGCTGCGCCGGCGGCCTCAAATGCTGTGCCGGCGGATTCGAATGCCATTTTTAATTTAGACACCCTCGCCATCGCTTCTTCGTCCGGAGTGTCCATCCCCCGAAACACCGGGCAGAACACCCTTATCCGGTCCGAATCCCCGCAAGCGGCTCCGGCGAAGTCGAAGAGGTCGACCGGATTGCCGGCGCGATAGGCGCCGGTCAAAGGTTCCAGCATAAGGCCGAACGCCCTTTGGCGCTTTTGCTCGAGCACCGTCCCGGGGTAGGTGAACCCTCCGTCCGTGGAGCGCATCTCCATGGGAAACGTCCTAAGCCCTCTGCCCTTTATAAACGCATAAAACAGCCTCTCGGACAAAAAGCCGAAGGCCCTCGCCTGATAGGCGTCCCGCCCCGACGTGTCGACGTGCCTGTCCACCTCGAAGAGAATGTCAAAAAGCCAGTCGCAGTACTCGTCGAAGAGCGGCTTGGCGCAGACCAGCATGTTGCAGGGGATAAGCTCCCTGCCGGAGAGCACCTCCTCCACCGCCGCCAGATAACCGGGGTAGAGCCGCGCGACCGCATCCACCGCGGCGTCGAGATCTGCGGCCACGTGCGTGTGAGCGTAGTGCTCGCGCACGGAGGGCCACTCGACGTACTCGACCGGTGGAACAATCATGTCATAAACGCGCAGAAGCTCCCGACAAACCCTCTGGTCCACCGGCAGCCCCTTATGTATAAAATACCTGCGATAATGGCTTATGCCAACCACATCACAGGTAACGTTATGCCTAATCCAATAGAGCCCGGTGAGCTCACAAAACTCAGGGTTGCGCCGGGAAATGTTCTCCCCGGCATAATCCCTGTCGTATCCCAGATCGCCGTTCAACGCGGCCCCCACCTGGAGGGACCGGTAGAACGGATCGGGGTTTTCGTTGTATTCCTTATGAGTGCATACGTACATCCGAACATCCATAGGCACTATCTCCTTGCGGCCGCTTACGCGCCGCCAATCCGGCATCCCGGAAGACTACTTCTCTGCGCGAGCCTTGTCGTCGGCATCCATGTCAGTAATGGTGATGGGAGAATTTCCCTTCGTGGGGACCTCAAAATCCTTGCCGGGCAGAACTGCGTTCAGGAAGATACCCGCGATGGACGCGATTGCCAGCGACGTAAGGGTGATGGAGGTACCTGCCACCGTGAAGGTGATTCCCTCCGAGAAGCCCAGTCCGCATACGAGGATTACCGCAGCGATGATGAGGTTTCTCGACTTGGTGAAGTCCACGTGATTCTCTACCACGTTCCTGATACCGATGGCGGAAATCATTCCGTAGAGGATGAAGCTTATGCCTCCGATAATGGCCGTGGGCATGGACCCGATTATGTCAGCGATCTTGGGCGAGAAGCTAAGGACGATGGCGTATACCGCCGCCAGCTGGATAACCCTGGGATCGTGAACCTTGGAGAGCTCGAGCACGCCGGTGTTCTCGCCGTAAGTGGTATTCGCGGGTCCGCCAATGACGCCCGAAAGAGCGGTGGCGAGTCCGTCACCCACGAGAGTCCTGTGAAGACCGGGATCCTCGAGGAAGTTTTCATCGCACGTAGCGGAGATGGCTGATATGTCGCCGATGTGCTCCATCATGGTAGCTATGGCGATGGGCGCCATAACCAGAATGGATGTGATGTCGAATTTACACCACTGGAAGGGCTGAAGCTGAACGTAGCTTGCCGAAGCTATCACGCTGTAATCGATGAGGACGGTTCCGTCGGCATTGGTCACTCCCATCTGCTGGAAGATGACCGCGCATACGTAAGCGATAACCACACCCATGAGGATGGGGATGATCTTAAACATGCCCTTGCCCCAGATGTTGAAGATAACCACAACGACGAAGGCGATTATGGCCAGGGGCCAGCAGCATGCCGCATTGCTCACCGCAGAGGGAGCAAGCGAAAGACCTATACAGATGATAATGGGGCCCGTCACAACGGGAGGAAGGAAACGCATAACGCGCCTGATTCCTACCACCTTGATGATGATGGCCAAAACCAGATAGAGCAGACCCGCTACCACGATGCCTCCGCACGCGTAGGGGAGTTTCTCTCCCATGGTCATGTTCGCATACTTACCTGTGTTAAGGGCGGCGATGGTCGCGTATCCGCCGAGGAACGCGAACGAAGATCCCAGGAATGCAGGGACCTTGCCCTTGGTCAGAAAGTGGAACAGCAAAGTGCCTATACCGGCACAAAAGAGGGTGACCTGAATGCTCATACCCTCTCCCTCGAAATAACCGTCCACAAGAATGGGCACCAAAATGGTGGCGCCAAACATGGCAAATAAATGCTGCAGTCCCAAAAGGAGCATCCTGGGGATTCCCAGTTTCGTCGCGTCCTTAATGGGGGCCGTACTACCTGATGTTTCCATTATTTTTCCCTCTCTTTTCATAAATACGCCGGCGGGCAAACAGCACCGCCGGCATCATTACCGTGTACCTTGAATATTTTACCATTCAAACACGTATTTTACAATATGTGAGAGGCCAGGATTATCACCTATTCCTATACGTAATAGTCCTCTTCTCCTTCGGCATAATCGCCGTCTGCAGCAGGCGCATCGCCGGAAGCTCCTACAGGTTCTTCGTCCGCAGGTGCGCTCGCATTTTCGTCGATCTTAAATACGTCGACGATATGCTCGAGCTCCTTGGCCGCATCTGCCACGCCCCTGCCCTGATCGTCGAGGGTGTGAACGTTATTGCTGACGGTCTCGGTAGTGGCATTAAGCTCCTGAGCCGTGGCCGCATTCTCCTCGGAGATAGCGGACAGGTTCGAAATAGAATCTGAGATACTGATAACGCCCTGGTCGAGTGCCCTGTTGGCCTCGGTAATTCCGTCGATGGCGTTGTTGACTCCGGTAATCTGCTCGGCGATTCCGCTGAAACTGCCGGCCGTCTCGTCGACGGACTCCATCTGCTTATCCACGAACTCCCTAACCTTGTCGCTCTGCTTAACTGCCGCCTCGGTGTTATATGTAAGATCTTCGAGCATCGCGTTAATCTGTTCTGCAGACTGCGATGACTGATCGGAGAGGTTTCTTATCTCATCGGCCACTACCGCGAAGCCCTTGCCGGCCTCGCCCGCCCTGGCTGCCTCGATGGAAGCGTTAAGGGAAAGGAGGTTCGTCTGAGCCGCGATGGACTTGATCATGTCGCTGGCCTCGGAAATCTTATCCGCGGATGCAGAGATGTTGTCAATTCCCTTGAAAATGGCCTCGAACGCATCGACGGACCTGGAGGAAATCTCCTTAAGCTGGCCGACGGTCTGGATACCGTTGTCCACGGACTCGCGAATCTGTGCGCTGGCCTCGGAGAGGGCCTCCGTGTTCTGCATGCTGCGCTGCATGATGTCGCTCACCTCGGACATCTGCATGGAGATGTTGGTCACATTCTCGGCCTGAGATGTGGCTGTGTTAGCCAGATCGCTGGCCGCCAGGTTGATGTGCTGGATGGAGCCGCTGGTCTCGTCTGTGTTCTCGCGCATATCTCCGCTGGCGTAAGAGAGGTCTATCGCCCTGCCCTTCAATGTGGTGACCGCTTCCCTCACAGCCTCCGTCAGCTTATATGCCGCCTTGGCAATCAGTCCTACCTCGTCCCTTCGGCCGTTGTACCTGTGGAGCTCCTCTGCCTTGGTAAGATCCAGAGTACCCAGCTCGGTGAGTACGCTCGTGATGTGCCTGATTTCCTTCGCGATGAGCTTGGCACTAATGATAACCACGATAACGCTGAATATCAGAACCAGAACAGCCATGATTATGATTCTGGTCCTCAAAGCGTTTACGCTGGCGTAAACCTCACTCTGAGAATCGTATACATAAACCGTCATGTCGAGGCTTTCTATGTACTGATATGCCAGAATGGTAGCCACGCCGTCCCTGTCAAATGTGGCTATTCCCTTTATGTTAGCTGCGGCATCTTCTGCAACGACCGCGTCGTTCTCGCTGATTTCCGCACCCTCTTCTTCGTCATTGGGCGAGAATATGTAATTGCCCATTCCGTTACTGATCAGGTAAACCTGTGCATTCTCGTAACCGTCGAGGGCCATTCCGTAAATCGTATCCTGAAGCTGATCCACGTAGCATCCGCCACCAACGAATCCCAGGATGTTTCCGGCGTCGTCATAAACAGCCGAATAGCACGCAGCCACGAGTATACCCGTCGATGACGCCAGGGTAACTCCCTTGAACCACACTCCGTCCTCCGACGCCGCGATTCCGTTGTCGAGTCCCGACCTGTCGTCGCCCTCGCCGTAGATCTGAGCTCCAACAGCCTCATGCTGCGAATGGCAGAGGAAAACGGTGTCCGCATCGCAGATGAAGAATCCCTCCATGGCGCTGTTAGTAGCCGCGTAGTTGTCCAACTCTGTCTGAACCGTCGCCTGAAGCTCTTTATCGTCCGGATTTTCTAAAAGCTCCCGGACAATTTCAAGGGAGCTAAAGGATTTAAAGTAACGTTTGTAATTGTTGAAGTATTGGTCGACGACTGTCGCTCGATCCGAAGCAATCTCCTGGAACCGATTGTTAATATCGGTCTCCGTGGAGCTCTCCACGCTTCTGACGACTATGACCCCCAGAACAGTCAAACCAATGACAAGGATAATACCTACGACCAGGCTGACCTTGGCCGCGATATTCAGACTTTTGAATTTCTTCATAACTACCTCCCCTTTCAAAAAGAATGAATTTCTTAATAAAAATTTTAGCACCTTATTGTCTGTCTAACAACAACAATTTTTTCGAAATTCGTACGCAATTGATGAAATTATTTTATGGATGACTGACTTTTTGTTATGGATTATACTACGCACGTCATCAAAAGTCATACATTTTTTACAGAACCATTCAAGTGTTGACGGGGCGAAGGAATCGTTTTATCCTATTATGGAGCAATAAAAATTATCGATTTTTGGAGGTTAAAATGGACAAATCGGACAATATTTTCATCATGGACCACCCGCTCATTCAGCATAAGATTTCCATGCTCAGAGATGAGAACACGGGAACGAACGAATTCCGCACGCTGGTATCGGAGATCGCTATGCTTATGGGATACGAGGCATTGCGAGACCTTCCCGTGGAAGACGTGGAGGTGAAGACCCCCATTGAGACCACCATGACGCCTATGATTTCCGGAAAAAAGATGGCCGTAGTTCCCATTCTCCGCGCCGGACTCGGCATGGTTAACGGAATACTCGAGCTCGTGCCCACCGCTAAGGTCGGACACGTTGGACTCTACAGGGATCCCGAGACTCACGATCCCCACGAGTACTACTGCAAGCTCCCCTCGCCTATCGAGCTTCGAACCATCCTGGTAGTGGATCCCATGCTCGCCACGGGCGGTTCCGGATGTGCGGCCCTCGATTTCATAAAGCAGCACGGCGGAAAGAAGATCAAGTTCATGTGCATTATCGCAGCCCCCGAGGGACTTAAGAGGCTCCACGAGGAGCATCCCGACGTACAGATTTACGTCGGACACCTCGACAGGGAGCTTAACGAAAACGCCTACATCTGCCCCGGCCTCGGCGACGCCGGCGACAGAATCTTCGGCACCAAGTAGGATTCCAAAAAATCAGGACATAGAAATACCCCCGAAAGCTAATGCCTTCGGGGGTTTTCTTATGTTACAGTCAGATATAATCTAGTCAATTACCACGTCGGGATCGTAGCTGGCTGCGGGATTCATCTCCCAGCCATGATGATCCGTGTGGAGCAGATGATGAGACTTCTCGCCGCAGGGCTCCTTGAAGTACTCCTCGTATACCGTCTGAACCTCGGG